>CAXSEX010000333.1:0-5517 GCA_964236415.1 uncultured Acetobacteraceae bacterium
ACCTGCTGCCCTTGCAAACCAAGCTGCTGGCAGAGGCCGCGTTGCTTGCCGCGTCGGCCGACGAGCCGACAGCGCAGAATTTCGTCCGCAAGCACGCCCTGGCGTTCCAGGCGGAGCACGGCGGCGACTTGGAAGACGCGGCGCTGCGGGTGTTCGGCAACGCGGATGGGGCCTACGGCGCCAACGTCAACGCCCTGGTCGGCAGCGGCGCCTGGAACGACGAGGACGAGCTGGCCGACGCATTCATCAGCCGCAAGGGCTTCGCCTATGGCGTGACCGGCCGGCCGGAGCGGCAAACCGCGGTGCTGGCCCACGTGCTGGCGGGCGTGGAGGCCACCTACCAGAACCTGGACAGCATCGAGCTGGGCATCACCACGGTGGACCACTACTTCGACACGCTGGGCGGCATCACCCGCGCGGTGCGGCGTGCCCGCGGCGGCACGGCGGCCTCGGTCTATATCGGCGACCAGACCCGCGGCGACGGCGCGGTGCGCACGCTGTCGGAGCAGGTGTCGCTGGAAACCCGCACCCGGGCGCTGAACCCCAAGTGGTACGAGGGCCTGCTCAAGCACGGCTACGAGGGCGTGCGGGAGATCGAGGCGCACGTGACCAACACGCTCGGCTGGTCGGCGACCACCGGCGAGGTCTCGCCCTGGGTCTATCAGCAGCTGGCCGAGACCTACGTGCTGGATGACGAGATGCGCGCGCGGATCGCGGCGCTCAACCCCAAGGCGTCCGCCAAGATCGTGAACCGCCTGATCGAGGCGACGGACCGCAACTACTGGTCGCCTGACCCGGCCACGCTCGACGCGCTGCGCCGGGCGGGCGAGGACCTGGAAGACCAACTCGAAGGCGTGGAGATGGCCGCATGACGCTCGCAACACTTCCCTACCCCGTCCGCGGCAAGGTGTCCCGAGAGGATGGGGACGGCAGCGTGCAGGTGGCGCTGGACCCAAACCTCAAGATCGGCACCGCCAAGGTGTTCGCGGTCTATGGCAAGGGCGGCATCGGCAAGAGCACCACGTCCTCCAACCTGTCGGCCGCGTTCAGCAAGCTCGGCAAGCGCGTGCTGCAGATCGGCTGCGACCCGAAGCACGACAGCACCTTCACGTTGACCAAGCAGTTGCTGCCGACCGTGATCGACGTGCTGGAAAGCGTGAACTTCCATTCGGAGGAGCTGCGCGTCGAGGACTTCGTGTTCCCCGGCTACAACGGCGTGATGTGCGTGGAGGCCGGCGGGCCGCCTGCCGGCACCGGCTGCGGCGGCTATGTGGTCGGGCAGACGGTGAAGCTGCTGAAGGAACACCACCTGCTGGAAGAAACCGACGTGGTGATCTTCGACGTGCTGGGCGACGTGGTGTGCGGCGGCTTCGCGTCCCCGTTGCAGCACGCGGACCGGGCGCTGATCGTGACCGCCAACGACTTCGACAGCATCTTCGCCATGAACCGCATCGTGGCGGCGATTCAGGCCAAGGCGAAGAACTACAACGTGCGGCTCGGCGGCGTGATCGCCAACCGGAGTGCCGCCACCGACCAGATCGACCGCTACAACGGGCAGACCGGGCTTTCGACGCTGGCGCACTTCCCCGACCTCGACGTGATCCGCCGCAGCCGGCTGAAGAAAAGCACGCTGTTCGAGATGGAGTCGTCGCCGGAGCTGGAGGCGGTGAAGCTCGAATATCTTCGCCTTGCCGCCAGCCTGTGGGCCGGGACCGAGCCGCTGATGGGCAGCCCGATGCGCGACCGCGAGATCTTCGACCTGCTGGGCTACGACTGATGCAGTCCGCCACCTACCTCGCCCGCCGCGGCCAGCTTGAGACCTATTTCGACCGCACGGCGGCGGACGCCTGGAAGCGGCTGACCTCCGACGCGCCGGTGAGCGGCATCCGCGCGACGGTGCGGGCCGGGCGCGACCGGATGCGGGCGACGCTGATGTCGTGGCTGCCGGACGACCTTTCTGGCCGCCGGGTGCTGGACGCCGGCTGCGGCACCGGGGCGCTGGCGGTGGAGGCGGCGCGGCGCGGCGCGCATGTGGTGGCCATCGACCTCGCCGGCACGCTGGTGTCGCTCGCGGGGGAGCGGGCGCTGGGCGACTTGCGTGAAGGCGGGGGCGCGGGCCGCATCGAGTGGCGCGTCGGCGACATGACCGACCCGGCGCTCGGCACCTTCGACCATGTGGTCGCCATGGACAGCCTGATCCATTACCCGGCCCCCGACATGGCGCGCGCCGTGGCGGGCTTGGCCGCGCGCGCGACCGGCTCCGTGCTGTTCACCTTCGCGCCGCGCACGCCGTTGCTGTCCGCCATGCACGCCGCCGGGCGGCTGTTCCCCCGCGGCGACCGCGCGCCCGCCATCGAGCCGGTGCGCCCGGCGGCGATCACCGGCCGGCTGGCCCGCGACCCCGCTATGGCCGGATGGCAGCCCGCCCGCACCCTGCGGATCGCCAGCGGCTTCTACACGTCGCAGGCGCTGGAGCTGGCCCGCGCATGATCCGGCATGTGGCAAGGCTGAACGAGGCAGCCGGGCGCAAGTGGGCGCAGATCGGGCCGGGCTTCCTGCCGTTCGCCGACGTGGCGTCGGCCGGGCTGCCGATGGGCCGGCTGCTGCGGCTGTCGCTGTTCCAGGTCACGGTGGGCATGGCGGTGGTGCTGCTGATCGGCACGCTGAACCGGGTGATGATCGTGGAACTCGGCGTGCCGGCCTGGCTGGTGGCGGCCATGGTGTCGTTGCCGTTGGTGTTCGCGCCGTTGCGGGCGGTGATCGGCTGGAAGTCGGACACGCACCGCTCCGTACTGGGCTGGCGCCGGGTGCCGTACCTGTGGATGGGCACGCTGGTGCAGTTCGGCGGCCTGGCGATCATGCCGTTCGCGCTGATCCTGCTGTCGGGCGACAGCCACGCGGCGCCCTGGGTCGGGCAGGCGGCGGCGGCGCTGGCGTTCCTGCTGGTGGGCGCCGGGCTGCACACGACGCAGACGGTGGGGCTGGCGCTGGCGACCGACCTCGCGGAGCCGGAGTCGCATCCCAAGGTCGTGGCGCTGCTCTGCGTCATGCTGCTGCTCGGCATGGTGGCGAGCGCGCTGCTGTTTGGCGTGCTGCTTGCGGATTTCACGCAGGTCAAGCTGATCCAGGTGGTGCAAGGCGCGGCGCTGGCCACGATGGCGCTGAACGCGGTGGCGCTGTGGAAGCAGGAAGCGCGCAGCCCGGCCCGCACCGCGGCGAATCGCGAGCGTCCGAGCTTTGTCGAGACCTGGCGCGCGTTCAACGCCGGCGTGCAGTCGCGCCGGCGCTTGGTGGCGCTCGGCTTCGGCACCGTGGCGTTCAGCATGCAGGACATCCTGCTCGAACCCTACGGCGGGCACGTGCTGCGCTTGTCGGTGGGCGCGACTACCGGGATGACGGCGCTGCTGGCGGTGGGCGGCGTGCTGGGGTTCGCGCTGGCTGCGCGGCGCCTGAGCCGGGGTGCCGACCCATACCGGCTGGCCGGGGCCGGCGCGCTCGCCGGGCTGCTGGCGTTCACCGCGGTGGTGTTCGCCGCGCCCTTCGACAGCGCGGAACTGTTCGCCGGGGGCGTCGCGGCCATCGGCTTCGGTGCCGGGCTGTTCGCGCACTGCACGCTGACGGCGGCGATGGCGACGGCGCCGCGCGGGCAGGTCGGGCTGACGCTCGGCATCTGGGGCGCGGTGCAGGCCTCGGCTGCGGGCGGCGCCGTGGCGCTCAGCGGCCTGGTGCGCGACGGCGTCTCAATGCTCGCGGACCGGGGCGCGCTGGGCGTCACGCTGGTTCACCCGGCCACCGGCTACGTCGCGGTTTACTCCGTCGAGATCGCCTTGCTGTTCGTGACCCTTATCGCCATCGGCCCGCTGGTCCGCCTGGACCGTTCCAGCGGGCCAGTCGCCTTCGCCTGAGCCTAAGCACTTTCGCTGGAACTCCTGGTTGCTGAGGTCCCAAATGCAGATCGGCGCACTGACTGGCTATATCGACGTCGCCCAACTGACGCTTTACGTGTTCTGGCTGTTCTTCGCCGGGCTGATCTACTACCTGGTGCGCGAGAACAAGCGGGAAGGCTACCCGATGATCGGCGAGCGCCCGGGGTCCCACCCGGAGGGCTGGCCTGGCCTGCCGCGGCCCAAGACATTCATCCTGGCCGACGGCAACACCCGGGTGGCGCCGCGGGCGGAAGCGGCGGAGCAGGTCAACGCCGTGCCCACCGCCAAATGGGAAGGCTCGGCGCGGCAGCCGACCGGCAACCCGATGCTGGGGGGCATCGGCCCCGGCGCCTACGCCCAGAACCGCCCGGACGAGCCGGACCACACCTTCGACGACGCCCTGCCGAAGATCGTGCCGCTCCGCGCCGCGCCGGAGTTCTGGGTCGCCAACGAGGACCCGAACCCGTACGGCATGCAGGTGTTCGGCGCCGACTGGGTTTATGCCGGCCGGGTCGTGGACAGCTGGGTTGACCGCTCGGAGGTGGTGATCCGCTACTTCGAAATCGAGCTGGAAGGCGGTGGCGACCACGTCCTGCTGCCGCAACACTACGCGAACATCAACAGGAAGACCCGGCAGATCAAGGTCGGCTCCATCCTCGGCGCGCAGTTCCAGGATGTGCCGCGGCTGCAGCACGGCGAAACGGTCACCCTGCTTGAGGAGGAGAAGCTCGTGGGCTACTACGCCGGCGGCCTGATGTACGCGACGCCCACCCGTTTGGGGCCGGTGCTGTGAGCGCCGGTGCTTTGAACACCGGTGCTGTGGCAGCCGGGGGACGCCTGCCGCGCGGCCTGCCGGAGCGGCTGCCGGATGGGGAGCGGCTGCTGTGGCAGGGCGCGCCGGATTGGCTGGCGCTGGCCCGGCAGGCGTTCCACATCCGGGGCCTTGCGATCTATTTCGGCGCGATCGTAGCGTGCTGCTTCGGCTCTGCGGCGTTAGGTGGCAAGCCGCTGGCCGAGGCCGCGCTTTCCGCCGCCGAGTTGGCAGGGGTGGCGCTGGTGCCCGTCGCCTTCCTGGCCGCCTACGCCTGGGCGGTCAACCGGGCCACGGTTTACACGATCACCAACCGCCGGGTCGTGATCCAGCTGGGCCTTGCCTTACCGATGACGATCAACCTGCCGTTCGGGAAGATCGAGGCGGCGTCGCTGAAAGGGCGCGAGAATGGTTTTGGCGACATATCGCTCTTGCTCAATGCCAAGGACAAGATAGCTTACCTCGTGCTGTGGCCGCACGCCCGGCCGTGGCGCCTGGCGCGGCCGGAGCCGATGCTCCGGGCCGTTCCGGACGCCGGGCGGGTTGGGCAACTGCTGGCACGGGCGCTGGCGGCGTCGGCGGACATGCCGGTGCCGGCGGTGCCGGACGCGCAGCCGGGCCACGTGGCCGCCGGGTCGAAGGAGCCGGTGGCCGCCTAAGAAGAATGGGCTGAGAAGGGAGGCTTGCCTTGACCACACCGTCCCCGTTCCCGCGCGCCATGCGAAGCGGTGCCGGACGCGCAGCCGGGCCACGTGGCCGCCGGGTCGAAGGAGCCGGTGG
>CAXSEX010000334.1:0-1510 GCA_964236415.1 uncultured Acetobacteraceae bacterium
CTTGCCGAAGGAATCGTATCTCCACGGGACCACGCGGCGGCTCAACAGTCGTCCATGGGTGTTTATCCAATGATCCAACTCGGCCTCGCACCCTTGGCGCGTCACGCCGATTTCCCAATCGACCTGTGGGTTCAGCCTCCACAATGATGAAACGTCTCGGAACAAGGTTAGCGCCCTGTCGAAACCGTGCGCGATAAGGCGAAACCCCCACCAGCGTCCGCGCCCGCGGCCAAGGCACCCGGCTATGGGCCAGCGCCCGCGTCGCCTCCGCATCGTCCGCATCCCGCCGGGTCAAATGCCCCACCCAACGGTCCAACTCCGCCGGGTGCGCCCCGGCCATCTGCCGCCGGCCGAACAGCACGCAGGTGCTGGTCGTGCTGCTGCCGGACTGCGCGCCGAAGATCGGCCACACCCGTTCCAGCGCCCACCCGCCGGTCAGCCGCACCCGCGCCTCGCCCATCCGCCCAGCCCGCAGCCCGGCGAACACCGGGGCATTCAGCACCGCATACGGCAGCACGAACCCCAGCCGCCCGCCCGGCTTGAGGTAACGCTCCGCCCCGCGCGCCCAGAACAGCGCGCACATGTCCTGCTGCGTCGCAAGGTTGCCGCCGACCCAGAGATCATACCCCCGCAGCGCCTCACGCATCCGGTCCTTCATGCCGGGGCTGAGGTGGCGATAGACGATCCAGGGCGGATTGCCGACCAGCACGTTTGCCCGCTGCTCCGGCCGCGACAGCCACACCGGGCGCACCAGGTTGCGGAACACGAAGGTCCAGATGCCGTTGCGCCCGGCCCGGTACAGCGCCTGCAAGCGCGCGAAGGTGGCCGTCAAGGCGTCGGCGTCCGCCGGCGCCGCGCCTTGGATGCGCCGCAGCGCGCGGCCCACCGCTTCCGGCGCCGCGTCGTCGGCCAGGCCCTGGCTCAGCGCTTCCAGCCCCTGCTCGAACACCGCCTGGTCCTCGGCGAACCCGGCGGGGATGTGCAAGGGCACCTCCACCAGCACGTCCGCCCCGCCCACGTAGCGGCGCAGGTTCCATTGCATGGCGTCGCCGAGGAACACCGGCACCCGCAGCACCGCCGGGCGGTCCTGCAGCAGGCCGCCGAGCGCCAGCAGCCAGGTGACGCGCGCCAGCGTGACCGCCACCGGGTGCACGTCGAGGCCGCGCACCTGGTCGGCGCAGGCTTCCAGGATTTGCGGCCCGGCCCAGCCCGCCGCGCGCCCGGCCGCAACCAGGCGGCGCACGGCATGGAACAGGAAGGTGCCGGAGCCGCAGGCCGGGTCCAGCACCCGCTCCGTCAACGGCGCGTCCACGGCTGCCGCGACCACCCGCGCCGCCAGCCAGTCCGGGGTGTAGTACTCGCCCAGGTCGTGCCGCTGGTCCGGATCGACCAGGCTCTCGTACAGGATCTTCAGCACGTCCGTCTCGACATCGCGCAGGCGGAAGCGGGCGGCCTGCTGCGCCACCTGGCGCACCAGCGCCGCGCCGTCCGGCAGCCGCAGCGGCCAGTC
>CAXSEX010000334.1:1520-5516 GCA_964236415.1 uncultured Acetobacteraceae bacterium
AGTCCGCCTCGACCGCGCCCAGGATGCCCTCGTCCGCCAGGGAGCGGCCGGACAGCAAGGCGGCCGGGTCGTCCACCGGCAAGTCCAGCACCCGCGCCGCAATCGCTTTCACCACGGCCGTGAGATAAGTGTGCTGCAGGAACAGCGCGTCCTCGCCCACTTCCTCGCCATAGGCCTCGCGCAGCAGCCCGTCCCACAGGTCGCGTTTCAGCCGGACCTCCGGGTCATGCCGCAGCGTCGCCCATAAGGTTTCGAGCGTCATCTTGGCTCGGCTGAAGGTGAGGCTGGCGCGTCCGAACGCCTGCACGACGGCCTGCGGCTCCGGCAGCAGGTCCGGCCGGTCGGACAGCAGCAGCTCAAGCCAGGCCATCAGCTCGCGCGGCCGGTCCGCGTCGGTCGTGTAGCGGGTCAGTTCATGCAGCGCACCGTCGCGCAGCACGTAGGCGACGAAGGTGGCGCCGTCCGTCGCAAGGCCCGTCACCGGACGCGGGCTGCGCGACCGCGCGGCCGCATCAGCCAGGTAGGCCGGCATGCGCGCGAGCACGTCGTTCAACTCCTTCCGCAGATCGGTCTTCAGTTCGATGACCGTGGCGCCCCACATCGTGTCGATGCGGCCGCGGTTGTCCAGCAGGTACACCTCATGGCCGATCTCGGAGTAGGGGACGCCGAACCCCGAACGCAGCAGTTCGGTGAGGTGGCCGCGCAGCGCCTCGTGCCGCGGCCGGTTGGCGAGTTCCCGTACCAGCTCGGGCAGTCGTTCGGTATGCCAGGATGCCATCATGGCCACACGATGCGCGATCTGATGGGAGTCGCCAAAGCTGGCCCGAATCGCACCCGGCTGCTACGGATGGCGCATGTCCGCATCGCAAGCTGACCTGTTCGGCCCTTCCGGCGGCGCCGAGCCGCCCAGCGAGGAGGTCGTCGCCCTGATCCGCGCCCGGCTGCATGCCACGCTGGCGCTGGTCAAGGCGGCCGAGACGATGCCGTGGACCGACCGGCTCGCCATCATCCGCGAGGACAACGCCTTCCGCTTCGGCAAGGACGCGCTGCCGCCGGCAGAGGGCGCGGCGCTGTGGGCCGAGTTCGACGCGGAGATGGACCGCCTGTATGCCGTGATGAACGAGGGCAAGGAGCCGGACCTGGACGACTGACCGCCGCCTGTTGCATCCCCCCTTCCGTCCCGCTAAACCCCGCGCTCGTTTGCGCGCCGGGCCTGGAATGGGCATGCCCGGCCGCGACGCCTGTTCGGAGGCCACCGGGTCGCCGCAGGTCAGCCACAGGAGGCCCAAATGCCCAAGTTGAAGACCAAAAGCTCCGTCAAGAAACGCTTCAAGATCACCGCCAACGGCAAGGTGCTCGCCGGACCCGGCAAGAAGCGGCACGGCCTGATCAACCGCACGCAGAAAATGAAGCGCAGCAACCGCGGCAGCCAGGTGCTCACCCATGCGGACGGCCTGACCGTCAAGCAGTGGGCCCCGTACGGCCTGTCATAAGGGAGCGCGAAGATGGCACGAGTCAAACGGGGCGTCACTACCCACGCCCGGCACAAGAAGGTCCTCAAGGCCAGCAAGGGCTTCCGCGGCCGGAGTTCGACCAACTACCGCATCGCGCTGGAGCGGCTGGAGAAGTCGCTGCAATACGCCTACCGCGACCGGCGGCAGAAGAAGCGCGACTTCCGCGGCCTGTGGATCCAGCGGATCAACGCGGCGGTGCGGGAGCACGGCATCACCTACAGCCGGTTCATTGCCGGGCTGAAGGCGGCGGGGATCGAGATGGACCGCAAGGTGCTGGCCGCCATCGCCTATGACGACCCGGCCGCGTTCTCCCAGGTCGTGCAGCAGGTGCAGGCGGTGATCGCCGCCGCCGTGGCCCCTGAACCCGCCCCTGCCGCTGCCGAGTAGCCCCAAGGCGGCAGGACAGACGAGGAAGGGCTGCCCCCAACCGGGCGGCCCTTTTTGCTTCTTTTTCGGACAGCCAGCCATGACCGACGACCTCCACGTCCTCCGCGCCGAGACCGAGGCCGCGCTTGCCGCCGCCCCCGACCTGCGGGCCTGGGATGCCGTGCGGGTCGGCATACTCGGCAAGCAGGGGCGGCTGACCGGGCTGCTCAAGGAGCTCGGCAAGGTTTCGCCGGAACAGCGGCGGGAGCGCGGCGCGCAGCTCAACGTGCTCAAGGACGAGCTGGCTGCGCTGATCGAGGTGCGGCGTGCGGCGCTGGATGCGGCGGCGCTGGACGCGCGGCTGGCGGGGGAGCGGATGGACGTGTCGCTCGCGCCGCCGCCGCGCCCGCACGGCCTGGTTCACCCGATCAGCCGCACGATGGAGGAAATGGCGGCGATCTTCGGCGCCATGGGATTCACGGTCGGCGAGGGTCTCGACATCCAAACTGATTGGTTCAACTTCAGCGCGCTGAACATCCCGGCACACCACCCGGCGCGCGCCGACCACGACACGTTCTACCTGCCCGGCGAACGCGACGGGCGGCCCTTGCTGTTGCGCACGCAGACCAGCGACGTGCAGATCATCTCCATGCTGCAAACGCCGCCGCCGCTGCGGGTGATCGCGCCCGGCCGCACCTACCGCGCCGACCACGACGCGACGCACAGCCCGATGTTCCACCAGTGCGAGGGGCTGGTGATCGACCGCGACATCACGCTCGGGCACCTCAAGGGCTGCCTGACCGACTTCCTGCGCGCGTTCTTCGGCATCGCCCACCTGCCGATGCGCTTCCGCAGCAGCTACTTCCCGTTCACCGAGCCGAGCATGGAGGTCGATATCGGTTGGAACCGGCGCACCGGGGAGTTGGGCGGCGGCGGGGACTGGCTGGAGATCCTGGGCAGCGGCATGGTGCACCCGCGCGTGCTGGCGAACTGCGGGCTAAATCCGCGGGAATGGCAGGGCTTCGCCTTCGGCATGGGGGTGGAGCGGGTGGCCATGCTCAAGCACGGCATCCCCGACCTGCGCCCGTTCTTCGAGGGCGACCTGCGCTGGCTCCGGCACTACGGCACCAGCCCGCTGGCGCCCGCGTCGCTGCATGAGGGCATCGCGCCGTGAAGTTCTCCTGGAGTTGGCTGCGCACCCACCTGGACACAGACGCCGGGTTGGACGCCGTCACCGACCGGCTGACGGCCATCGGGCTGGAGTTGGAGGGGGTGGAGGACCCGGGCGCGGCGCTGGCGCCGTTCCGCATCGCCCATGTGGTGGAGGCGGTGCGGCACCCGAACGCCGACCGCCTGCGGGCCTGCCGGGTGGACACGGGCGCGGGCGTCGTCTCCGTCGTCTGCGGCGCGCCGAACGCGCGGGCGGGGATGCGCGCGGTGTTCGCCCCGCCCGGCAGCACCATCCCGGCGACCGGCGCCGTGCTCAAGGTGGGCGAAATCCGCGGCGTCGAGAGCGCGGGCATGCTGCTGAGCCTGCGCGAGATGGGCCTGGGCGAGGACCACGACGGCATCGTCGAGTTGCCGGACGACGCGCCGGTGGGCCAGGCCTACGCCGCCTGGGCCGGGCTGGACGATCCGGTGATCGAGATCGGCGTGACGCCCAACCGCGGCGACGCGCTGTCGGTGCGGGGCGTCGCGCGGGACCTGGCGGCGGCGGGCCTCGGCACGCTCAGCCCCTGGGCGCCGGCGGCGGTGCCGGGCGTGGGAGAGAGCGCCGTGTCCTGGGCCATCGACATGCCGGACGCCTGCCCCTGGGTGCTGGGCCGCACCGTGCGCGGGGTGCGCACCGGTCCTAGCCCCGCCTGGCTGCAGCGCCGGCTGCTGAGCATCGGGCTGCGCCCGATCAGCGCGCTGGTGGACATCACCAACTTCTTCACCATCGACCTGGGCCGCCCGCTGCACGTGTTCGACGCGGACCGCGTGCAGGGCGGCGTGCTGCGCTTCCGCCCCGGCGCGGGCGAGAGCTTCCGTGCGCTGAACGGCCGCAACTACGTGGCGGACCCGGCGGATTGCGTGATCGCCGATGCCGAGGGCGTGCAGTCGCTGGCCGGCGTGA
>CAXSEX010000335.1:0-1307 GCA_964236415.1 uncultured Acetobacteraceae bacterium
GCGGCAGCGCCTGCACGCGGCTGCCCATGGCGCCGTCGCAGAGCAGCACCCGGTCGCGCAGCACGTCGAGCAGATGGGGTCGGGTCATCAGGCGTCCTCGGAAACAGGTTCGTGGGCTTGTTCGGTCCGGTATGCGTCTGCCCCCTGCGCCGGCATCACGCCGGACCAGAGCCGCACCTCCAGCGGACCTGGCACCGACAACGGGATGGCCGGCCGCAGGCCCACCCGGTCGAACGCCGCCCGCATGGCCACGTCGGCGAAGCCGGGCCAGCGATGCGCCAGGCGGTTGGTCAGGTCGTCGCGGCGGTGCTCGGCCAGGTCCACCACGACCAGCCGCCCGCCCGGCCCCAGCACGCGGGCGGCTTCGGCCAAGGCGGCATCCGGGTCCTCGGCATAGTGCAGCACCATCTGCAGCAGCACGACATCGTAGCCCCCGGACAACGGGAGGCGGTACATATCCGCCTGACGCACGGCGCAATGCGCCAGCGCGGCCTTGGCCAGTCGCGCCCGTGCCAGCGCCAGCATCGCCCGGCTGGCATCCACGCCCAGCCCGGCCGAGATGCGCGGCGCCAGCAGTTCCAGCATCCGCCCGGTCCCCGTGCCGATGTCCAGCATCCGGCCGAGCCGCGGGCCGGGCAGCAGGCGCAGCACCGCCATTTCCACGGCGGCGGCCGGTAGATCCAAGGCCCGCATCTCGTCCCAGTCCGCGCCCTCCTTCCGGAAGCTTTCGGAGGCGATGCGCGCCCGCTCCGCCAGCACGCGGGCGGCGCCGCGGCGGTCGGCGGACAGCACCGGGTCGTCCTCCGGCAAGCGGGACAGCACATCCCGGATCAACCCCGCGTCGGGCGGCAGCCCAAACCACACGTTGGCTCCTTCCCGCACCCGTGCCAGCAACCCGGCGTCGCAGAGCAGCTTGAGGTGGCGGGACAGGCGGGGCTGGCTTTGGCCGAGGATCTCAGTGAAGTCCATCACGCAGAATGCGCCGCGCGCCGCCAGGGCGAGCAGCCGCAGCCGGGTCGGCTCGGCAGCAGCGCGCAGCGCGGTCAGAAGTGCGTCCATCGCTTGCTTCTAGTATAAAGACATCCTTATGTCCATACTATGCCCCTGATGTTTGATGCCCGCGTTCCCGTCGTGTTCGGCCTCTGCTGGGATGCCCAGGAGGGCGATGTCGTGCTGGCCGGCGTGTTGGGCGGGTTGCATGGGCACGGGTTGCTTGACACGCCCAGCCACGGCGCCGGGTGCGCCTGCTGCGTAACGCGCAGCCCGATCGGAGGCACTGAGCCGTTTGTTCATGCAGCGGGCGCGGG
>CAXSEX010000335.1:1317-5505 GCA_964236415.1 uncultured Acetobacteraceae bacterium
GGTTGAGAAGGGCGCCGACGAGGCAGCGGTCAGGGCAGCCCTGCAATCGGACCCGGTGGCCGCGGCGCGCTTCCGTCTCGCTTAGGGCTTGTTCGACAACTATCGCTATGAGTCGCGGTGTCGGACAAGCCCTAGGCCCTTGTCTGGACGGGCAGCTTTACCGGAGTGCCAGAGCACTTGCTTCCGATGCTGCCCTCAGTCCGGGATGTCCGTATCGCCGCGGCCAAGTGCACGCTGCATATAGACGGTATCGACCCACCGCCCGAACTTGAACCCTGACCCGCGCAGCAGCCCCGCTCGCTGGAAGCCCAGCGAAGCGTGCACCCCGATCGAGCCGACGTTTTCCGAGTCGCCGATCACTGCGACCATCTGCCGAAAGCCTGCGGCCGTCGCATCCACGAGCAACTGCTGCACCAAAGCCTTGCCGACCCCTTGGCCGCGCACGTCCTCGCGCACGTAGATGCTGTTCTCGGCGGTGTAGCGGTAGGCTGACCGGCCGCGCATCTGCGTGAAGTAGGCGTAGCCGAGCACGCCCGTCGCGTCTGTTGCGACCAGGAACGACCAGCCATGGCCAACGATCTCTCCGTAGCGGTCCTGCATCTCCTCGACGGAGGGCGGCACTTCCTCAAACGTGCCGGCGCCATGCAGCACATGGTGGGCATAGATGGCCTGGATCTCGGGGATGTCGGCGGAGGCGGTGGGGCGGATGTCCATCATTTCGTCTTAGCGGGCTATCGGAGCGCAAACCAGCCGGTCTTTAACAAAGTTTAAACGCAAAAAAATTTATAATGACGGCGCAAGGGAGGTTCAACCGCATCATTTCTTCCCAAATCGGTGTGATCGTGTGCTATGCGGTGCGCGTCCAGCAGGCGGCCCACCGCCTTTGGGCGTGTGTGAGACAAGGAATTTTTTGTGGATCAACTCACCTCGACTGCTTCCGCCAATGATGCGTCCTCGCTGATCAACGTCGGAACGATCGGCGGCGACCGGCCTGGTGCCGGCCCGCAGACCCGCTTGGTGGCGGTGATCGCGGTCGCGCGCCACCATGGGCTTGACCTGCACCTTGAGGACTTCCGCCCCGCCTTGAACGAAGCGGTGCCGTCGCCGGCCTCGCTGGTGGCCTGGGCGCGGGATCAAGGCTTGGCGGCCAAGGCGGAGCGCGTGCGCTGGAAGCAGCTTTTCAAGCTGCAAGGCAGCGAGCGCCCGGCGTCGCCCGTGGTGCTGCTGCTCAAGGACGGCGGCGCCGGGCTGCTGGTCGGCAGCGACGCCAGCCGCAACGTGATCTGGATCAGGGACCCCGCCGCCTCGTCCAGCGATCCCGCGATCCCGGTGGACGAGCTGCGCTTGTCCCAGGCCTGGGGCGGCGAGGTCCTGCTGATCCGCCGCATGCGCGGGGAAGCAGAGGGGGATCAGCGCTTCTCGCTCGGCTGGCTCATGGGCCTGGTCGCCAAGGAAAAGCGTTCGATGCGCGACGTCAGCGTCGCGTCCATCACGCTGAGCGCGCTGACCATCATCCCGCCGCTGCTGGTCATGACGGTCGTGGACCGCGTGGTGACCCACCACAGCCTGTCCACGCTGGTGCTTCTCAGCACCATCCTGCTCATCACGACGATGTATGAAACGCTGCTCGGCTATGCCCGGCGCGAGTTGGTGCAGGTCGTCTCGACCCGGGTGGACGCCCGTTTGCACCTGCACGTGTTCAACCGGCTGCTCGGCCTGCCGCTTGACTACTTCGAGAAGAACCCGGCCGGGCAGATCAACTATCGCCTGATGCAGGTTTGGAAAATCCGCGAGTTCCTGACCGGCAAGCTGATGGGCACCTTCCTTGACATGTTCACCCTGGTGTTCCTGCTGCCGCTGCTATTCTGGATGGAGCCGACGCTGGCGTGGATCGTCATGGTCTGCGCCGTGATCATTGCGCTCGTGATCATGGCGTTCCTTCCTGCGCTGCGGAAGGTGATCGGCAAGCTGACGGCTGCCGAGTCCGAGAAGGCCAGCACCATGGTGGAAACGGTGCACGGCATCCGCACCGTGAAGTCGCTGGCGCTTGAGCCGCAGCGCCGGTCCGAGTGGGACGAGCGCACCGCGAAGGCCGGGAAGCTGAAGCTGCAAGCCGGTCGCCTCGCCAACTGGCCGCAGACGATCATCAACCCGATCGAGTCGTTCATCCAGCGCGGCGTCATCATGATCGGCGCCTACATCGCCATGCAGGACACGAGCGGCATCGCCGTGGGCGGGTTGGTCGCGTTCATGATGCTGGGCAGCCGTGTGACCCAGCCGCTTGTCGGGCTGGCGCGCTTGATCGAGGACTTCGAGGATGTGCGCGCCTCGATTGGCCAGGTCGCGGCGGTGCTGAACAACCCCAACGAGACCGCGGCGATGCAGGGGGGCCTGCGCCCCAAGTTCAAGGGCGACGTGACGTTCGAGGGCCTGACCTTCACCTACCCAGGCTCGAAGCTGCCAGCGCTCGACAAGGTGAGCTTTGAAATCCCGGCTGGCACCATGCTGGGCGTCGTGGGCCGGAGCGGCTCAGGCAAAAGCACGATCACCCGGCTGCTGCAAGGCATCAACCGCGAGTATAGCGGCTTCCTCAAGATCGACGGTGTCGAGTTGCGGGAGATCAACCTCACGCACCTGCGGCGGAGCTTCGGTGTCGTGCTACAGGACAACTTCTTGTTTCGCGGCACGGTGCGGGACAACATCACCGCGGGACGCCCGGGGCTAACACTGGAAGATGTGATCAAAGCGTCGCGGTTGGCCGGTGCGGAGGAGTTCATCGAGCGCCTGCCCCAAGGCTACGACACTTGGATTGAGGAAGGATCGGCCAACCTGTCTGGTGGGCAGCGCCAGCGGCTGGCCATCGCCCGCGCGGTGATCGCCGATCCGCGGTTGATGATCCTGGACGAAGCCACCAGCGCTCTCGATCCCGAAAGCGAAGCGTTGGTCAACGCCAACCTGACCCGGCTCGGCAAAGGCCGCACGATGGTCATCGTGTCCCACCGCCTGTCGTCGCTGATTGATTGCAACTTGATCCTGGTGATGGACAAGGGCACCGTGGTCGATCTGGCGCCGCATCGCGTCCTGTTGGAACGCTGTGCGATCTACAAGATGCTGTGGTCGCAGCAGAACCGGCACCTCGATGGGGCAATGGGCCGGCCGCCGCCGCTCGTGCCGGTGCTCGCCCAAGGCGACTGAACAGCACCAGGCTTGGCTTGCCGTCCTGCGGCATCCTTGGGAATCGTTGGCTCTTTGTCCAGCGGGAAGAACACAGGCGGCCTGCTTCGCCGCTAGACGGAGAGTTCCATGGCTCAATTGACCCTGCGCAATTCGGATAAGGCGAATGCCATCGCCCTGCCGGGGCTGCTGGAGTTTCATTCGCCCACGGCCGCGCTTACGGTTGTTCCGGCCCTGCATGGCGCACGCGGCACCATTTGGGTGGTTTGCTCCTTGGCGGCGGCCTGCATTGGCGCGGCAGCCTTGATCCCAATTGACAAGGTGGTCACCACGCAAGGCAAGGTCGTGGCCCAGTCGGCAACCAGCGTCGTGCAGCCGCTGGAGACGGCCATTGTCCGCTCGATTGACGTCAAGGAGGGGCAGGTGGTGCATAAGGGCGACGTGCTCGCCCGGCTTGATCCCACCTTCGCCACCGCCGATGCCAGTGCGCTGGAGTCGCAGGTCGCCAGCTTGGCCGCAGAGGTCGAGCGCTTGCAGGCCGAGGCGACTGGCGTGGCCTACAAGCCGAAGGACGGCAGCCCGCTATCTGTGCTGCAAGGCGCCATCTTCCTGCAGCATCAAGCAGAGCGCAGCTTCAAGAACGAGAACTACAACCAGAAGATCAATAGCTTGCAGAGCCAAATCCA
This sequence comes from uncultured Acetobacteraceae bacterium, assembly GCA_964236415.1. Classification (GTDB taxonomy): domain Bacteria; phylum Pseudomonadota; class Alphaproteobacteria; order Acetobacterales; family Acetobacteraceae; genus CAHJXG01. The sequence goes on from CAXSEX010000335.1 coordinate 5,178, forward strand.
GCGTGCGGTTGCGGACAAGGAGGCGTATTCCGAAAGGCTGAAGGTTGCCGAGGAGCTGGAACACAAGCGCATCGAATTGGAGCGCTTGCAGGTCGGCAGTCAGATCAACCGTTTGGCGGCCACGGATAGCCGGCTTGAAGTCAAGCGCGGCCTGAGCAACGCGACGAATCAGGTGGAACAGGCGGCGCGTGACCTGCAAGCCATGCAGGCCGAGCGTGACGGCTATAACCAGCAATGGCGCGGCCAGGTCAGCCAAGACCTGTCGGAGCAGGGCCGCAAGCTGAGCGACGCGCGGGAAAACCTGAACAAGGCGGACCTGCGGCGGCAG
>CAXSEX010000336.1:0-5427 GCA_964236415.1 uncultured Acetobacteraceae bacterium
GGCGGCGGCATGGGCGGAGGCGGTGGCGCCGCATTGCGGCATCCTGAAGCTGGGCTTGCAGTTCGTCCTGGCGCAGGGTCCTGCGGGGGTCCGCGGCGTCTGCGGTGTCCTGGCGCGCCCGGTGTTCCTGGACCTGAAGCTGCATGACATCCCCAACACCGTCGCGGGCGCCGTCGGCGCCGTCCTGCCGCTGCGCCCGGCCATGCTGACCGTCCATGCGGGCGGCGGCGGCGCGATGCTGGCGGCGGCCCGGCGCGCCGCGGACGCCACCGACCACCCCCCGATGCTGCTCGCCGTCACCGTGCTGACCAGCCTCGACAGCAGCGCCCTGCACGCCACCGGCGTCGCCGGCGGGCCGCGCCAGCAGGTGCTGCGGCTGGCCCGCCTGGCGATGGAGGCCGGCGCCGATGGGCTGGTGTGCAGCGCGCAGGAGGCACCCGTGTTGAGGGATGCCCTGGGGTCGCGCCCGACCCTGGTGGTGCCGGGCATCCGTCCGGCCGGCGCCGGCGCGGACGATCAGGCGCGCACCGTTACCCCGCGGGAGGCCGTGGATGCCGGCGCCGATTGGATCGTGGTCGGCCGTCCCATTACCGGCAGCCCTGACCCGGCCGCCGCCGCCGCCGCCATCGCTTCGGAGATCGCATGACAACGCTCGTGAAAATCTGCGGCATCAACTCGCCGGAGGCGCTGGACGCCGCCGCCGACGCTGGGGCCGACTACATCGGCTTCGTGTTCTTCCCGCCCTCCCCGCGCGCCGTGACGCCGGCGGAGGCCGCCGCCCTTTCGGCGCACCGCCCCGGCGGCCCGGCTCGGGTCGGGCTGTTCGTCGACCCCTCTGACGACGATGTGACTGAGGCCTTGGCCTCCCTGGCCCTGGACGTGCTGCAAGTGCATGGCACGCTGGGACGCGCGGCCGAACTCCGCACGCGGTTCGGAGCGCCGGTCTGGGCCGCGGCGGGCGTAGGGGGTGCTGCCGACCTGCCGGTCGACGGCGGCGGCGTGGATGCCCTGTTGCTGGACGCCAAGGCGCCGCCCGGCGCCGTGCTGCCCGGCGGCAACGCCCGGGCGTTCGACTGGTCCGTGCTGCGCGGCTGGACCGCGCCGGCGCCCTGGCTGCTGGCCGGCGGCCTTACCCCCGACAACGTCGCGGAGGCCGTGCGCATCTCGGGCGCCTCGGCGGTCGATGTGTCGTCCGGCGTGGAACGGAGCCGCGGCGTGAAGGATGCCGGGCTGATCGAGACCTTTGTCAGGAACGCGCGGGCTAGATCCAGCCCCGCCGCTTGAACCATAGGAACGGCAGGATCCCGCTCAGGATGATGACGGCCAGGCCGTAGGCGTAGCCATAGTGCCATTCCAGTTCCGGCATCATCTTGAAGTTCATGCCGTAGATGCTGGCCATCAGCGTCGGCGGCACGCCCACCACCGACACGACAGTCAGGATCTTGATGCCGTTGTTCTGCTCGATGTTGATGAAACCGAGCGTCGCGTCCAGCAGGAACTGCACCTTGTTCGTCAGTTGCACGTCATAGTCCGACAGCGACGCGATGTCCTGGCGCAGCGTCTTGAACCGGGGCCGCAGCTGCGCGGGAGTCCAGTCCGCGGCGGCCTCGCTGACATACAGCACGATGCGGTTCACCCCGAGCAGGCTGTCCCGGATGTTGGACACGCGCTCCCCGGCGGTGCCGACCGCGCGCAGCGTCGCCCGCAGCTGCATGTCCATCCGCGCCGCATTCGGCGTGCCGCTGCGTTCCGGCCGGAACACCCGGCGCGAGATGACGTCGAGGTCTGCCCCCACACGCTCCAGCACATCCGCCAGGCGCTCGATGATCGCCTCCAGCAGCCCCAGGAACGCCGCCATGCTGCATGACCGCGCGGCGCTGCCGGCGAACCGCTCGGCGAACTGGTCGAACATCGGCAGGTCGGCGAAGCGTATGGTCATCAGGTGCTCCGGCGACAGCACGAAGCCGAGCGGGGCCACCCTCGACAGCCCGTCCGCCGTGCGGAAGATCATCGGCGTGCTGAGGGACAGCGTCTTGCCCTCGCTCGACAGTCGGCTGCTGCTCTCGATCTCCGCCAGGTCCGCCTGGGCCGGCACCCGCAAGCCGGTCAGCCGCTCCGCGGCGGAGCGTTCCTGATCGGTGGGACTCAGCAGGTCGATCCAGACAGGCGCAGGCTCCGATGGCTCAGCATCCGGCTGGAAGGAGCGGCGGGGAGCAAGGCCGGCATTCATATACAGCATGGCATATCCTAACCTGGCCCGGGGTGGCTGCGTATCCCAAAGAACCGGGGGACGTGACCGGCGCCGGGCGGTGCGGTATGACAAGCACTTGATCGAGGAGAGAACGTTGCCCGAGACTGCGCCTGCCCGAACCGCCTGCGCCTGGAGCCGGACGCGCACGGCTTGCTGGGGGGGCAGGGCATGAGCTGGCTCGCCGAGTACGTCCGCCCGAAGATCCGCACGCTGCTGGGCCGGCGGGAGGTGCCGGACAATCTCTGGGTGCAATGCCCCGAATGCCAGCAGATGCTGTTCGCCAGCGACCTGGCGCGCAACCTGAAGGTCTGCACGGCCTGCGGCTTCCACATGCGCCCGACCGCGGCGGAGCGCCTGGCCTACACCTTTGACGCCGACCCCGGCTTCACCCGCATCGAGCTGCCGCGCGTGCCCCTGGACCCGCTGCGCTTCCGCGACAGCAAACGCTACGCCGACCGCTTGAAGGAGGCGCGGGAGAAGACCGGGCTTGACGACGCGATCCTGGTCGCGCACGGCGCCATTGGCGGCCACCGCGCCGTAGTGGCGACGCAGGCATTCGAGTTCATGGGCGGCAGCATGGGCGCCGCGGTGGGCGAGGCCATCGTTGCCGCCGCCCGGCTCGCGGTGCTGCAGCAGGCGCCGCTGATCATCTTCACCGCGAGCGGCGGCGCCCGCATGCACGAGGGTGCCGTCAGCCTGATGCAGATGCCGCGCACCACGATTGCGACCCGGCTGGTCAAGGAGGCCGGGCTGCCGTTCATCACGGTGCTGACCGACCCCACGACCGGCGGCGTCACCGCGAGCTTCGCCATGCTGGGCGACTTGCAGATTGCGGAACCCGGCGCGCTGATCGGCTTCGCCGGCAGCCGGGTGATCGAGCAGACGGTGCGGGAAACCCTGCCGGACGGCTTCCAGCGCGCCGAGTACCTGCACGCGCACGGCATCCTCGACATGGTGGTGCCGCGCATCGAGATGCGGGACACCCTGGCCCGGCTGATCGGCCTGCTGCGCGTGCCGGTGGAGGCGTCCGCCGAGCCGGCGCCGCCGCCCTTGCCGGAGCCAGCCGCCGCGTGAGCGAGGTCCTTCCCCGACGGATCGAGCCGATCATCGAGCGGCTGCACGGCCTGCACCCGCGGCTCATCGACCTCAGCCTTGACCGGCTGGAACGCCTGCTGGCGCAACTGGGCCATCCGGAGCGCCGGCTGCCGCCGGTGGTCCACGTCGCGGGCACCAACGGCAAGGGCAGCACCTGCGCCTTCCTGCGCGCGATGGCGGAAGCGGCCGGGCTGCGCGCCCATGTCTATACTTCTCCTCATTTAGTACGTTTCAACGAGCGGTTCCGTATTTCAGGGCGCTTGGTGTCCGATACTGCCTTGGCGGACGCCTTGGAATACATCGAGCAGGTCAATGGCAGCGCCCCCGTCACGGTGTTCGAGGTGATCACCGCCGCGGCGTTCCACCTGTTCGCGCAGGCGCCGGCGGATCTCTGCATCCTTGAGGTCGGGCTGGGCGGCCGCGGCGACGCGACCAACGTGGTCCGCGCCCCGGCCGCCTGCGCCGTCACCTCCATCTCGATGGACCACCGGGAACTGCTCGGCGACACCCTGGCGGCGATTGCGGCGGAAAAGGCCGGTATCGCGAAGCGCGGCGTCCCCTTGGTGACGGGGGCGCAGCCGGACGAGGCCTTCAGGGCCTTGTCGGACGCCGCCGGGCGGGCCGGCGCCCCGCTGTTGGCGCGCGGCCGTGATTGGGAGATCGCCGACGCTGGCGCTGGGCTGCAGTTCACCGATGCGGACGGGTCGGTCGCCCTGCCGAGGTCGTCGCTGCCCGGCGCCCACCAGACAGACAACGCCGGCATCGCCGTGGCGGCGCTGCGGGCGGCACTGCCGGTGCCGGAGGCTGCCTGGGCCGGGCTGGCACGGGCCGAGTGGCCGGCGCGGCTGCAGCGGCTCGGCGGGCGGCTGGCCCGGCTGGCGCCGCCGGGTTGGGAGGTGTGGCTGGACGGCGGGCACAACCCCGGCGCCGGCGCCGCCCTGGCCCAGCACGCGGCAGGCTGGGCCGACCGCCCGCTTTTCCTGATTGTCGGCATGAAGCAGCGTGAGGACGCCGCCGATTTCCTGGGGCCCTTGCTGCCGCACGCGGCCCAGGTCTTCGCCGTGCAGGAACCCGGGCAACACCTGGCGCTATCGGTCGAGGCGATCATCGCGGCATCCGGAGGCGTCGCGACGCCTGGCCCCACGGTCGCCCAGGCGCTCAAGAAGTTGCCAACTTGTTCGCACGCCCGCATGCTAATCTGCGGAAGTTTGTACTTGGCCGGCGAAGTTTTGAAGTCGGACGAAGCGGAATAAAGTGCAATGGGGTCTTGGCGTCCGGCAGAACGACCCAACTCTGGTAGTCTAGGCGGTTAGTCCGCGTCCTTCGACATTGTGGAGCTGGTCATGGACGGTCCCGAAGCACCGGCACCGGGGAAACTACGTGTCACGGCGGCAGACGCCAAGACCAGGCCCAACGATGCCGGACGCGCCACCGCCCTCATGCTCACCCATGGCAGCATGGAGTTGCGCTGGTTCGCGCCCAAGCGGGAAGACTCGCAGACGCCGCACGACCGGGACGAGCTCTACATCATCGTGTCCGGCACCGGCGTGTTCATGCGCGCCGTGGAGAGCCTTCCTTTTGACGACACCTCCCTGCCGATCCAGGGTGAGGAGCGCGTGCGTTTCAATCCTGGCGACGCGCTCTTCGTCGCGGCCGGCACGGTGCACCGCTTCGAGGAGTTTTCGGAAGACTTCGCAACCTGGGTCGTCTTTTACGGCCCGGAGGGCGGCGAGCGGCGCTGATGTTCCGTGATGGTTGAGGCAGTCGCCGCGCACGCCCGGAAGCGGGACAGTGCGCGGCGCTACTGACTGACCCAGGACCACAACGCGGCGGCCCGGCAGCTTTACGACCGCATCGTCCAGCACTCGGGCTTCATCCGCCACGAGCGCCCGCTGTCCTGACGCCTGCGGCCCAACTCCTCGCTCAGCCGAGCTGGCTTGCGACCCATTGCTTCAACTCGCTTTTTGGCGCGGCGCCCACCTTGGTTGCGGCGGGCTTGCCGTCCTTGAACAGGATCAGCGTCGGGATGCCGCGAACGCTATAGGTGTTGGGCGACATGGGGTTGTCGTCGATGTTCACCT
>CAXSEX010000337.1:0-705 GCA_964236415.1 uncultured Acetobacteraceae bacterium
GGCAGGGCGGTGTTGACGATGTTCTGGTCCAAGGCCGCAAGCACCATCGCCAGCAGCGCCCCGGCCATCACGGTGCGCAGCTTGGCGGCCGGAACCGGTGCTGCGGGGGAGGGCGGGGAAGCGGCCAGCGACGCGGCGGGAGCGTCGGCCGGGGGCATGGCGTCGGTGGTGGGGGTGCTCACGTCGTCTCCGCTCAGTTTCGGCGACCCGTGTACACCCATGCCGTCCCCGGCGCGACTTTCACCCCAACGCAGTTCCCTAAAACGAAGCCGACCCTGCCCGTTGCGAAGTCGGTGCCGTCATGGGAGGCAAGGGCCAGGCAGTGAGCCGCCGTGGCTTGAGCCGCAGCGCGCGCTTCTCCACCACGTGCCATGAGGCGAACCCGCATAGCCAACTCAGCGGCATCGCGGCGGCGCCCAGAAACAGCGGGTGGATGCCGGGGCCGAAGCACGCGATCAGCGTTTGCTGGATTAGTTAGGAGTAGAGGTAAACCCCGTAGGAAATGTCGGCGTGCCGGCCGCAGCGTTCCAGGGTTGGATTGGAAGTGAGGCAGAAGGCAAGCACGACGTAGGGGGTGAGCAGGAGCAGCAAGGCTTCGTGGAGTTGGGTGCTTCCCGACGTGAAGGAGAGCAGCACCAGCGCCGCCACCGCCGCGTGCAGGTTCAGGAACCGCTCCAGCCGCCAAAGGTGGACCGCGGCTCCGGC
>CAXSEX010000337.1:715-5418 GCA_964236415.1 uncultured Acetobacteraceae bacterium
AGGGCGCCCAGCGCAGGAGTTGCGGAACGCTGCTCCCCCATGCGCCGGGCTGCATCTCATTGGGCCGCAGGGCGAAGTAGTACCCTGCCCCGCCCAGGCCAACCAGGGCCGCAGGCAGCAGCACCCGGCGGCAAAGCGGAGACGTGGCCGTCCCGTAGAGCGGAAGGAGGAGGTACATCGCGGCCTCGGCGGGAAGGGTCCAAACCGAGCCGTTGACGGCGGTATTGAGTGGGTTGTGCACGAACACGCCGGGCAGGGTGTATGAGGGCGCGAGGGCGATGTTCCAGAAGTACTGCGCGAACTGCGGATCGGTGAAATACTCGGCGAGGGGGCGCTCGGTCAGCAAGGGACCGAGGACAAAGGCGCTCAGGATGATGGCCATGGCCAAGCCGGGCAGGATGCGGAGCGAGCGTCGCACCAGGTAACGGTGGACCGATGGGTCGCCGTTCCAGCTCTTGCATATGAGGTAGCCGCTGACGACGAAGAAAATGCGTACGGCGAAAGCGGAAACGCGGACACCGAACCAGCTCGGCACGGGCAGCGCGAGCAAGCCGTAGGAATGCGCGGCAACAACAAAGCTTACAGCTGCCAGGCGCACGAAGTGGAAGTTATTCCTGTCCGTCACACATCACGCTTATGCCATATATCGTACTTGGATGTGCTAGGCATAGCGAGCCATACGAATAAGTGCAATCTTCTCGTTACGACCTGCTGAGAATTTGCGGGCTTTGGGTTAAGGTTCTACTTTCAAGAGAGTAAATTTTGGTCTGATAGCAACTTATAGGTGTTGTCTGCCAGCCTTTGCCCTCACAGCAGTCTGTCATCCCAATGCTGCTCGTCAGCTTCCAGCTTGCGGCTTGGCACCAACCTTTTCAGGGCCGCTACAGCAGATTCTATTTTGAGCTTTGTCGCTGAAATTTCGGCCCGCTAACGACCTTGGCGGCGTCTTCGGCTACCAGCAACGTGGCGGTAGTTTGTGTGGAAGCCTGGGAAGATGCCGTTCTCCAAGCGGCCAGCCATCCCGGGGAAGACTCATCGAATTCCCCGGGTATCCGTGCAAGCTTTCTTTCCTCTGGACACAAATCTTATCGCGCCTCCGCTCAACACCAAACAGCGGCCTACGGCTGCGCGCTGGGCACGTTGTCCCGGTAGCGGCGCCAGTTGCCCGACAGCTCGTTCACCACGGCGCTGCCCGCCGCATAGGTCGAACTGAGCGACTCGGCGAACCCCGAATACCCCGTGGCGTCCACCTCGCTCGCCAGCAGTTGCGCCGCGGTCTGGCCCGGCGGCGGCACCGAGTAGTCGCTGGCCCCGCGCAGCACCATCACCCGCTTCAGGTCAACCGTCTGCACCTGGCTGAGAAAGGTCAGCGACTGCATGTAGGCCGCGTCCTCCTCGGCAGTCGTGGTGAACACGCCCTGGCCCGAGGTCCAGTAGTTCACCCAGTTCTCCGCCCAGGTGTTCAGCAACTCGCCGACCCAGAACGTCCCGGCCGCCAGGACGGCGCCCTTCGCGATGGCCGGCGGCTGCTGCGCGGCCGGGGAGTTGGTGTAGCGGGCGCGGAGCGCCTGCAGGTTCGCGTCGTCGGGGAGCTGCACGGTTCCGGATGAGAACTGGTATGCCCATTCCACCAGGCCGGCGTTCAGGGTGAAGGCGTTGGTGCCGCTGTCCGTCGCGACCGGCGGCGTGGGGGGCTGATACGGCGACGCCCGGCCGAACGGCACGTAGCCGGTCGTCCAGTCGGACGGGATCTCCCGGGCGTCGATCTCGTAGCCTAGGTCGCCATCGACCACCTGCGGCGCCCACACGGCGGAGGCCACCGACCCCACGTTGGGATCGATGCCGGCGATGCCGGCCAGCAGCCAGTAGGCGTGGCTGAAATCGAAGCGGGGATCGTTGGCCAGCGCCGTGATCGACGACGCCATGCGGGCCGGACCCTCGCCGGCGACGATGCCCAGCACGTGCTTCTCGGGGTTGTAGCGGAGGGAGCGGTAGCCCTGCGGGAACGGCACGACCTCCGGCAAGGGCAGGTTTTCGACCCAGTTCTGGAACTCGCCCGGCGTGTCGCCCGTGTCGTTGCCGATCTCGAAAGCGGTGACGACGACCACCCTGACGGGGATCCGTTCGCGGGAACGCTCCTCGGCACGGGCGAGCGAAGCAAAAGCCAGTGAAGCGCACAATGCAAGCGCAGTCTTGCCGATCATCCTGTTGTTCCCTTCATTTAATCATGAAACCAGTTTGAGTCGTCTCACCCTTTCCTTGCGTTCCAGAAGATCGGGAACGGGCTGTCGAGCACGCCCGTGATGTTGTCCCGCATCGCCGCGGGCTGGAAGAACTGCCCGAGCGGCACGAAGGGCGCCTCCTCCCACGCCGCGGCCTGGATCGCGTCCGTCGCCCGGCGCCTCGAACCAGTCGGTGCGGAGCTGCTCGATGCGCGGGCTGGTCGGCCAGCCGAACCAGGCGTTCGCGCCGTTGCCGAGGATCGGGTAATGGCCGCCGGGGTCGGCGGTGTTCAGCCCTTCCCATCCCGTGCAGAAGATGCTCCAGCCGCCCTTGTCCACCGGCTCCCTGCTGGCCCGGCGCTGCACCACCGTGCCCCAGTCGCTCGCTTGGTAATCGACGTTCAGCCCCAGCTTCAGCAGCAGGTCGCGCGTGACCTGGCAGAACGCTTCCAGCCAGGGATAGTCGGTGGGCGAGATGATGACGACGCGCTCCCCCTTGTAGCCCGCCTCTGCAACCAGGCGCTTGGCCGCGTCCAGGCTGCGCGGGCCGGTGACCGCGTCCAGGCCGATGTCGGTGGCGGCCGGGGACCCCGGGGTGAACACGCCGACCCCGGTTCGGTAGGTGCTCGTCTCGCTGCCATAGGCGGCCTGCATGAACTCCGTCTGGTCCGCAAGCTGCAGCACGGCCCGCCGCATCCGCACGTCGTTGAACGGCGGGTGCAGGTGGTTGAAGCGGATGATCTCGATGGCGCCGATGCTGGTCATCGGCACGACCTTGACCCCGCGCATCCGGCGAAGCTGCGGCAGCAGGTCGGCAATCGGCGTCTGCCACCAGTCCTCCTCGCCCGTCTGCATCGCCGCGGCGGCGGTGGCGGAGTCCGGGATGATGTTCCATTCCACCCGGTCGAGATGCACGGCCTTGCCGCCGGCGGTGAAGTCCGGCGCCTCCTGCCGCGGCACGTAGCCGTCGAACCGCGCATAGGCCGCGAGCGACCCCGGCGTCCACTCGTCGCGCAGGAAGCGGAATGGGCCGGACCCCGTGAAGTCGGTGATCTGGGTGAAGGCGTCGGTCTGCGCCACCCGCTCCGGCATGATGAAGCACACGTTGGCCGCGGGCTTGCCCAAGGCGGCGGCGAGCAGCGGAAACGGCTTCTTGAGCCTGACCGTGAAGCTCCGGTCGTCGGCCGCCGACATGCCCTCAAGCTGCGCGGCCAGGCGCTGGCCGAAGCCGTCGCGCTTGCTCCATCGGCTGATGGAGGCGATGCAGTCGGCGCCGCGGACCGGCGCGCCGTCGTGGAACCGCAGCCCGTCGCGCAGGCGGAAGGTCCAGGCGAGCTTGTCGTCCGACAGCTCGTAGCCCTCCACCATCTGCGGCTTGGGGGCGAGGTTCCTGTCGATGCCGAACAGGGTGTCGTAGATCAGGAAGCCGTGGTTGCGGGCCACGGTGGTGGTGGTCCAGATCGGGTCGGGGTTCGCGAGGTTGCCCTCGGGGATGAAACGCAGCGTGCGCGCCGCGGCCTCTCCCGCGAGCGACGGCCGCGGCAACGCGCCGACCAACGCCGCGGCGGCCAAAAGCTCTCGTCGTTTCATGGGGGACACGCCTCCGCTTGGATGGAACCGGACAAGCAAGCGAAGTGCCAGGACAGGTTTACGCTTCGGCGGCCTTCGGCAAGCCCATCTCCACCAGCCGCGCATACAGCCCGGCGCCGAACGGGATCGCCTCGTCGTTGAACATGTAGCCTGGATGGTGCGGCGAAAAGCCGGGGCCGTTGCCGACGTTCAGGTAGGCGCCGGGCACCTGCTCCAGCATGAACGCGAAGTCCTCCGACCCCATCACCGGCGGCTTGTCGGTGATAAGCTGCGCGTCGCCCACCAGGTCCCGCACGGCGTCCGCCACGGCCGCGGCCGGCTCGGGCGCGTTGACCGTGGGCGCGAAGATCAGCCGCCAGTCCAGGCTCACTTGCGCGCCGAAACCCGCGGCGACGCCCTCGGCCAGGCGGCGCATCGCGTCCTCGATCTTCCCGCCGACCTCCCGCGCGAAGAAGCGCGCCGTGCCAGAGATCGTGGCCGTTTGCGGGATCACGTTGTAGGCGTCGCCGCCCATCACCTTGGTCACGCTCACCACCGCCGGGTCGCGTGGGGACAGGTTGCGCGACACGATGGATTGCAGGGCGGTGGCGATGTGGCAGGCGGTCAGCACGGGGTCGATGCTTTCCTCTGGCCGGGCACCGTGCGACCCCTTGCCGCCCACGGTGATGTCGAAGAACGCGCCGCCCGCCATGGCCGCCCCTTCGCGCACGGCGAAGGTGCCGACCTCCATGCCGGTGCGGTTGTGCATGCCGTAGATGGCGTCGCACGGGAACCGCTCGAACAGCCGGTCCTGCAGCATGGCCAGCGCGCCGCCGCAGCCCTCCTCGCCGGGCTGGAAAATCAGGTTCACGGTGCCGCTGAAGTTGCGCGTCTCGGCCAGGTACTTGGCCG
>CAXSEX010000338.1:0-2824 GCA_964236415.1 uncultured Acetobacteraceae bacterium
AGGCCGCGACCGAGCTGATCCTGACCGGGCGAACCTTCGACGCCGCCGAAGCCGCCCGGCTCGGCCTGGTCAACTGCGTCCTGCCCGGCCCTGACCTGCTCGGGGCCGCGCTGTCCCTGGCGGCAGAACTTGCCACAAAACCTCCGCTGACGCTTGCCGCCGCCTTGGCAGCCATCCATCGCGGCATGGATGCGTCCATTGACGACGGGTTGGCGATTGAGGAAGCGGCCTTCGCCCGCATCGTCTCGACCTATGACGCCCAGGAAGGAGTGGCGGCCTTTGTAGAAAAGCGTCGTCCGTCATATCATGGAGGATAAGCGAAACAAGCTGTCCATTTAACCGAAATCAGGCAGGCAATTAGCCTCTTGAGCGAATGCACCCGGTCCCGGCGGCGGTGATCGCTTGGCGCCAATGCTTGTGCTGCACGTCGCCAGCGGCAAACGCCGGGCACGGAGGTCTGGATAAAGCTGAGTCAGGCTCAGACAGCACAAAAGGTAAGTTGTCAGAATCCGCTCAAGCGATGCCGGCAAACCCAGGTCAGCTTGCATTCACATGGCCACTCCCTCATCTTACCGCCGTCTTACACCGGAACGGACATGGCTGCGACCGGGCTCACAACCACCATATCGACCAAAGGGCAGGTGATCCTGCCCAAAGCGATCCGCGACCAACTGCAATGGGATGCCGGAACCCGTCTAGTCGTGGAACACACGGCTGACGGCGTGCTCCTGAAGCCGCTGGCGACCGCCTTCGCGCCTACTCGGCCAGAAGACGTTTTCAGCCGCCTTTCCTACAAGGGCACTCCGAAAGCAATTGGAGAAATGGAGGCAGGGATCGCGATGGAAGCCAAGCGCCGGCATGCACGGCGTCGATACTAACGTCATCGTCCGCTATCTGACTGGCGACGACCCGGCTCAGGCGGACAAGGCCCGCGCCGTGATTGGCCGGAAGCCGGTCTTCGTGTCGAAGACCGTTCTGCTGGAGGCCGAGTGGGTGTTGCGCGGCGTGTATGATCTACCGCCAGAGCAGGTCATCCCAGCGCTTCGCGCCTTCGCCGGGCTTCCGGGCGTGTCGGTCGAGAATGCCGGACTGGTCGCCCGAGCGATGGACTGGGCAGAGGCGGGTATGGACTTCGCTGACGCTCTGCACCTAGCATCCGCGGCCGGATGCGAAAGCTTTCTGACGTTCGACAAGCGGTTCGCGCGAAAGCGCCTCAGCGGCATCCCGATCACAACACCGTGACTATTCCGCCGCTTCCGCCTTCGCCGCCGGCTGCTGTTGCAAGGTCAAAAACTTCTCCGCCTCCAACGCCGCGATGCACCCGGTCCCCGCCGCAGTGATCGCCTGCCGCCAATGCTTGTCCTGCACGTCGCCGGCCGCGAACACGCCGGGCACGGAGGTTTGGGTCAGGCCAGGCTTGGTGACCACGTAGCCCTCCTCGTCCAACTCGACCTGCCCACGGAAGATCACCGTGTTGGGCATGTGGCCGATGGCGATGAACACGCCGTCCACCGGCAGATGGCTCAGCGCGCCGCTCTGCGTGCTGCGCAGCGTGAGGCCGGTCACGACCTCGGGCTGGCCGCCGCCGATGACTTCCTCAACGGCGCTGTTCCACAGCACGTTGACCTTGGGATGGCCGAACAAGCGGCGCTGCAGGATCTTCTCGGCGCGCAGGCTGTCCCGCCGGTGCACCAGCGTCACCTTGTCAGCGTGGTGGGTCAGGTACAGCGCCTCCTCGACCGCGGTGTTGCCGCCGCCGATCACCGCCACCTGCTTGCCGCGGTAGAAGAACCCGTCGCAGGTCGCGCAGGCCGACACGCCCGCGCCTTGCAGCCGCTTCTCCGACGGCAGGCCCAGCCAGCGCGCCTGCGCCCCGGTCGCGATCACGACGGTCTCGGCGAGGTAAACGTCACCGGAGTCGCCCACGCAGCGGAACGGCCGCCGCGAGAAATCGACGCTCATCAGCAGGTCGCCGACTATCCGCGTGCCGACGTGCTCGGCCTGCTTGGCCATCTGCTCCATCAGCCAGGGGCCTTGGATGGCGCTCTCGAACCCCGGGTAGTTCTCCACGTCCGTGGTGATCATCAACTGGCCGCCGGGCTGCAATCCGGACACCAGCACCGGGTCCAGACCGCCGCGCGCCGCGTAGATCGCCGCCGTGTAGCCGGCCGGCCCGGCGCCGATGATCAGGACTTGGGTATGGATCGTCTGCGGCATGCGCGGTTCCTTTGCTGATCCGGTCATATCGGCAGGCCCGGCGAGCCACGCAAGCCATGGCGCGCCACGCAAGCCATGGCGCGCCACGCAAGCCACGGCAAGCCAGGCCCCGCGTGCGGGTATTCAGGCCAGTTTTTCCGTAATATTATTGCGTGGCATGTGGGATGAGCCGGTTTATGAAGCTTGATGGCGACGACGTGGCGGAGCTGGACGAGATCGACCGGCGCATCCTGGCTGAGCTGCAGGTGGACGGGCGCATGACCAACGTCGAGCTGGCCCGGCGCGCCGACATCACCGCACCGCCCTGCCTGCGCCGGGTCCGCCGGCTGGAGGAGGCCGGCATCATCCGCGGCTACCACGCCGACACCGACCCCGCCCGCCTGGGATGGGAGATCGTGTTCTTCGCGCTGATCGGGCTGGACAGCCAAAAGGAAACGGTGCTGTCGGCGTTCGAGGCGGAGGTGGCGGAATGGCCCGAGGTCCGGGAGTGCCACATGATCCGCGGCGGCGGCGACTTCCTGCTGCGCCTGGTGGCGCGGGACACGGCGCACGAGAACGCGCTGACCCGGCGCCTGACCGGCGCCCCCTCGGTGAGCCGGGTGCAGAC
>CAXSEX010000338.1:2834-5375 GCA_964236415.1 uncultured Acetobacteraceae bacterium
CCAGCAGGATGATGACCGCGCCGACCACCGCCCCGATGAACCCGGCCGACTGGCCCGGCTGGTACCAGCCCAACGCCTGGCCCAGGAAGGTCGCGACCATCGCGCCGACGATCCCGAGCAGCACGGTGACGATGAACCCGCCGGGGTCGCGGCCCGGCGTCAGCATCTTGGCGACCAACCCGGCGAGGCCGCCGATGATGATGGCGCCGATGAACGAGATCATGGGAACACTCCGGCCGTGTGTGAAAATCGCTCTTCGCCGCGCAGGGTAACCGTCGTCGCGGACGATGGCACAGCCCGGCTTGACGCGCCAGCACGCCCGGCGGATCAGCGCATGGCGCTGCTGGCCCTGCTTGTCCTGACCCTGATCCGCTTCGTCGTCGCGGCGGCAACGCCGCTTTCGGAGGACGAGGCATACTACTGGGTGTGGTCGCACGCGCTGGCGCCGGGCTTTCTCGACCACCCGCCGATGGTGGCGCTGTGGATTCGGGCGGGCACTTCCATCGTGGGCGAGAATGCGCTGGGCGTGCGGCTGGGGGCGCCGTTGTCCGCCGCCCTCGGCTCGGTGCTGGTGGCGCGGACGGCGGATCTGCTGTTTCCCGGGCGGCGGCTGGGCCTGCCCGCGGCGGCGCTGCTGAACAGCACGCTGCTGGTCGGGGCGGGGGCGGTGACGATGACGCCGGACACGCCGCTGCTGCTGTTCTGGGCGGCGACGATGTGGGCGCTGGCGCGGCTGCTGCGGTCCGGCGATGGGCGGTGGTGGCTCGCGGTAGGCGTGTTCGCCGGGTGCGCCGCGGCGAGCAAGTACACCGGCGGCTTCCTGGGCGTGGGCATCGTGCTGTGGCTCCTGTGGGTGCCCGGGCTGCGCCGCTGGTTCCTCAGCGCCTACCTGTGGCTTGGCGGCTTCGTCGCGGCGGCAGTGTTCGCGCCGGTGGTGCTGTGGAACGCGGAGCACGGCTGGGCCAGCTTCGCCAAGCAGGGCGGGCGGACCGGAGCCTGGGACCCGGGCGCTGCGCTGCGCCACCTGTCGGAACTGCTGGGCGGGCAGGCGGGGCTGGCGACGCCCTTGGTGTTCGTCCTGCTGTCGGCCGGGGTGTGGGCCGCCGTCCGCCGAGCGGCCGGGCGGGACCCGGCCCCCTCGCTGCTCGCGGCGCTCACCGTGCCAGGCTTGCTGGTGTTCGTGCAGCACGCGGTCGGGGATCGGGTGCAGGCGAACTGGCCGGCCATCGTGTATCCCGCCGCCGCGGTCTGCGCCGCCGGGCTGGGCTGGCGCTTGTGGCGGCCCGCGGCGGCGCTCGGCTTGGTGATCACGGCGCTGGTTTATGTGCAAGGCGCCGCGGCGCCGTTCCCGCTGCCGCGGCGGCTGGACCCGATCCTGATCCGGCTCGGCGGCTGGGACGGGGTGTCCCGCGACCTGGAAGCGATGCGGCGGGAGCAGGGTGCGGGTTGGGTCGCGTCCGAAGCATACGGCGTCGCCAGCCTGCTCGCCTGGCGCGCGCCGCCGGGCGTGCCGGTGCTGGGGGCCGAGGACCGCTGGGCGCTGTTCCGCCTGCCGCAGGCCAGCGACGCGGGGCCGGGCCTGCTGCTGGTGAGCCAGCGCCGGTCCGAGCCGCCGGACCCGGCCTATTGGGCGACGGCCCAGCAGGTCGGCCAGGTTGTCCGCACCCGCGGCAGCGCGCCGGACGGGGTGGAGGCCGAGCGGTTCCGCGTTTATCGTGTCACGCAGCGGCCGGGCGCCTTTTTCACCCGCCTGCCCGAACGAGGAGAGCACGATGCAGCTTCCGACCCATGACGACGTGGCCGCCGCGGCGCGGCGGATCGCCGGGCGCGTCGTGCGCACCCCCACGCTGCGCAACGCGCGGCTGGACGAGCTGACCGGCGGCACCGTGCTGCTGAAGGCCGAGGTCCTGCAGAAGACCGGCAGCTTCAAGCTGCGCGGCGCGACCAACGCCGCCTTGCAGCTCACCGAGGCTGAGCGCCGGGCTGGCGTGGTGACGCACTCCTCCGGCAACCACGGCCAGGCACTGGCCTGCGCCGCGCAGTCCATCGGCGCCGCCGCCACGGTCTTCATGCCGGCCGACGCGCCGCAGGTGAAGATCGACAGCACCCGGCGCTGGGGGGCGGAGATCGTGCACTACCACCGCGCGACCGACGACCGGGAGGCGCTGACCCGGCAATACGTCGAGCGCACCGGCGCCTCCTTGATCCCGCCGTTCGACCACCCCCACGTCATCGCCGGGCAGGGCACGGCGGCGCTGGAGCTGTTGGAGGACGCGGGCGAACTGCCAGTCGATTCGCTGCTGGTCTGCACCGGCGGCGGCGGCCTGATCGCCGGCTGGGCGCTCGCAGCCGAGGGCATGCGGCCCGGTGCCGAGATCACTGCGGTGGAGCCGGAGGGGTCGGACGACACCGGGCGCTCGCTCCGTGCCGGCGAACGGGTGGGCAACCCGCCGGGCGCCTCGGAGCTATGCGACGCCCTGCTGGCCAAGATGCCGGGGGAGCTGACGTTTGCGGTGAACCGCACCCGGCTCGCGGGCGGTA
>CAXSEX010000339.1:0-5355 GCA_964236415.1 uncultured Acetobacteraceae bacterium
GCGCGGCCGCCCCACCAACCCCGCGCGCATACCGGTCAGCCCAAAGGGCTGCCGGCATCAGGCGTGCTTGGGCGGCGTGCCCTCATCCTGGCGTGGCTTGGGACGCTTCTCGCCGCCCTCCTGCCTCTTCGGCCGCATCGGCATCAGGCTGGCGGTCGATGCCCCGATCTCCTTGGCGTCGATCACCGTCGCGCCGTCAGCGGTCAGCCCCGGGCCGCGGGCGGCAAGGTGGGCGCCGGGCTGGAGCAGCGGCTCGCACTCTTTCGCCTCGTGCGGTGGAACGCGGATGATGCGCCCGTCCTCAAGCAGGGCGCCTCGGGTTTCGCCCTTCGGCCCGTGCAGGGACCGCCGCACGGTGCCCTCGGCCTCCATGGGCGCGTGTGGCGCGCTGGCGTCGTGCTTGAGCCTGCCGTGCTTCTTCTTGCCGTGCTCGCCGTGCTTCTCCTTGGGCGGGCCGCTGTCCACGATCCGCTGGCCGGCCCCGGCCCCGATCGCGACGGCGGCGATCATCTCTGCATGGCGGGGCCGCACGCCGTAGACCGTGATGGCGGCACCAGGCTTCACGGCCGCGCGGATCTCGCTGCTGAGGTGCGGGGGCACGTGCACTTCCATGTCGCCGGCGAGGAGGATGCCGTCGATCTCGCCGTGGGGGTTGATCAGGAAGCGGTCCACGGTGCCTTCGGTCTTCGGCAGGTGGTCGGGGTCGATCCAATGCATGTCGGGTTTCCTTTAGGTGGTCCGCCCAGGCAGAGGGAAACGTGTCTCCCTCCGCCTGGGCGCGGCTGCTACGGGCGAGGTGCTGGGGCGGCGCCGTCGGGCGGCGAAGCGGCAGGCCCCGCGGGCGGGGACCTGGGTGCACCAGGAGGCGGCGGCGGCGGGCCGCGGCGGCCGTCAGGCCCGCCGGGACCGCGGGGTGGGGGCGCCTGGACCTGGGCCAACTGGTCGCGCGACGGGCCGATGGCCCGCACGTCCACCATGCGGCCGAGATTGTTCGCGATCCCCGGCCCTTGGGCGACGACCATCTGTCCGGACGCCAGCGTGGCCGTGAGGCGGGCCGCGTCCGGCGGCGGCAGCCGGAGCACGGTGCCGTCTTCCAGCATGGCGCCGTTCGCCTCGCCGCGTGGGCCATGCAGCACGGCGATGATCTTGCCCGAAACCTCGGACGGCGGACCGGCTGCGGGGCCGCCGGGAGGCGGCGGGGGCGGACCGCCAGGTCCCCTGCCAGCCCGGCCGCCCGGGCCGCGGCCGGGGCCGCCGGGCGGCCCGGTGTCCACCACCGTTTGCCCGCTCGCGTCGCCGGTCACGGACAAGGCGGCGACCATGGGGACCGCCGCGGCGCGCAGGCCGCGCACCGTGACCGCATCGCCGAGCCGCACGGCGGCGACGAGTTGGGTGGACAGGTGCGGCGGGACGTGCACCTGCGTGCCGTCCGCGAGGATGAAGCCGTCCACGTCGCCGCGCGGCGTCAGGGTGAAATACCTCACGGTGCCGCGGGTCTCGGGCAACTGGCTCGGGTCGAACGCGGGCTGCGCCGGCGCCAGCGGCGCGGCGACAGGCGGCGGCGGAGGTGCTGTGCGGGCGGGCGGCGTTTGCGCCAGGACACCGCCGGCCAACGCACCCGCCGCGCTCGTCGCGATCAGGAACGCCTTCAGCTTGGTTTTCATTTCACTGGACTCCAGAACTCGCCTCGTCACACGAGGCGCATCTGGAATACAGCAAAGGGCATGCCACGCAGTTGTGCAGCGGAATACTTGTCGCACACCCAAGCTTCATGCTGCCAAGTGTCAGAAAACATGACACTCGGTTGTCGGGTTAGCTGACAGGCATGCCGGGCTTTGTTCTGCTGCTCCCCGTCGTCTGCCGGGCCAGGTAGAAATCGACGCCGGCCCTGGTCAGCAGGGACGCCAAGCCGACCAGCACGGCGACGAGCTGCACGCGGCGTTCGTCGGCCTGCACCTCGCTGCCACGCGCGGACAGCAACGCTTTCCCGCCCTCGGTGATCCGGCCGGTCTCGCGGCGGACCGCGTCCGATAAGCGCCGCATCACTCGGCGCCGAGGCCGTAACGCTTCATCTTGTCGTAAAGCAATTGACGGTTGATGCCGAGCCTGCGCGCCGCCTCCGCCCGGCTGCCCTGCCCCTCGGCCAGGGCGCGCCGGATCATCGCGCGCTCCAGCTCAGCAACGGCCTCGGGCAAGGTCAGGTCGGTCCCGGCCGGGGCGCCCGCCGCGTCCGCATCGTCGGACTGCCGCAGGAAGTCGAGGTCGGAAGCGTCGATGGACGGGCCGCGTGCAAGCGCCGCGGCGCGCTCGGTGGCGTTGCGCAGCTCGCGGACGTTGCCCGGCCAGCGGCAGCCTTCCAGCACCGCGGCGGCCTCCGCGGACAGTTGCTTGGGCGCCTTGGGGCTGGCGAAGCGGAGGAAGTGCCGGGCCAGCGGCACGATGTCCGACACGCGCTCCCGCAGCGGCGGCAGGGCAATCGGGATGACGTGCAGGCGGTAGTAAAGGTCGGCCCGGAATCCGCCGGCATCGACCATCTGCAGCAGGTCGCGATGCGTCGCGGCGACGACGCGCACGTCCACCGCCTCCGGCCGGCCGCCGACCGGGGTGACGACCCGCTCCTGCAGCACGCGCAGGATCTTGGCCTGCATGGCAGCGTCCATGTCGCCGATCTCGTCGAGCAGCAAGGTGCCGCCCTGCGCTTCGCGGAACCGCCCGGCCTGCGCCTTGACCGCCCCGGTGAACGCGCCGGGCACATGGCCGAACAGCTCGCTTTCCAACAGCTCCGCCGGGATCGCGGCGCAGTTCACGCTGACGAACGGCCCCGCCGCGCGCGGCCCGTGGTCGTGCAGCGCGCGGGCCACCAGTTCCTTGCCGGTGCCGGTCTCGCCCGTCACCAGCACGGTCGCGTCGGACGCTGCGGCCATGCCGATCACCTTCTGCACCGCCCGGATCGCCGGGCTGGAGCCGACCAAGGGTCCGTCCATCGGCTCGGCGGCCGTGGCGGCCAGGGTCGCGGTGCGGTTGGCGGCGGTGCGGTTGAGCGCGCGCCCCAGCACCTCGGCCACCTCGCTGCGGCCCAGCGGCTTGGTCAGGTGGTCGAACGCACCCTGCCGCATGGCGTCGATGGTGTTGGCGCCGGAGGCGTAAGCCGTCAGCACGACCACCGGCACCGGTGGGGCCGCGGCGTCGCCCCGCAGGCGCTTCAGGACAGAAAGGCCGTCCAGGCCCGGCATGCGCAGGTCGAGGAACACCAGGTCGGGCCGGGCCGCGTCGAACCGCGCAAGCCCGTCCTCCCCGTCCGCGGCCTCCGCCACGTCGTGGCCAAGGTCGCGCAGCGTTTCCGCAAGCGTGTCGCGGAACGCGGGATCGTCGTCTATGACGAGGAGCCTGGGAATGATCCCTCCCGATGCGGCACGACAAGCTCGAAGGTGCTGCCCGGCTCCGGCCGGTAGCTCACGCTGCCGCCATGCGCCAGCATGGTCTCCTGGACGATGGACAGCCCAAGCCCGGTCCCGTCCGCCCGCGCCGACACGAACGGCTCGAACAGGTGCTGGCGCACCTCCGCCGGCAGGCCCGGCCCGTCGTCGGTCACCCGCAGGCGGAGCGCGCCGCCTTCCTCCTCGGCGGCGACCGTCACGGTGCCGCCCGCCGGCATCGCCTGGATCGCATTCAGGACCAGGTTGTCGAGCGCCCGCTGCATCCGTCCGGGATCGAGCGTCCAGTCGATGGCCGGGGCCTGCACCAGCAGCTTGACGCCATGGCGGTCGGCCAGGTCGCGGTGCAGCTCGGCCGTGGCGGCCAGCAGCGCGGGCAGGTGGGCGCGCTGCCAGCGCGGCTCGCTGCGGTGCGTGAGGGTGAGCAGGTCGCGCAGCAAGGCGTCCAGGCGGCCGATCTGCCCCAGCATCATCTCCAGCGCGGCCCGGCGCCGGGCGTCGTCCCCCAGCAGCGCGTTCTCGGCCTTCAGCCGCATCGCCCCGATCGGGTTGCGGATCTCGTGCGCGATGCCGGCCGCGACCCGGCCGAGGACAGCGAGCCGTTCGGAGGCCGCGACCTGCGCCGACAGGGTTTCCGCCTCCCGCCGCATGGCGCGGACCTTCAGCGCCGCCGCGTTCAGGCTGGCGATGATGCGGTCCAGCTCGCGCTCGCCGGTCGGCTCCAGCAGCGGCAAGTCCAGGCCCTCGTGCCGCTCCACCGTCGCCTCCACCCGGCTGAGCTTGCGCGACCAGGTCAGCAGCAGGTGCGTCATCCAGCCGGCCGAGGCCAGGACGGACGCGAGCAGGACGCCGAGGCCGCCGAGCAGGCGCGCGTAGCCCGCGCCCTGGCCGGTGAACACGCGCGTCATCGTCCAGGCCGTGACCCCGTCGATTGGCCCCGGCAACGGGCAGGCGTGCAGCAGCAGGGTCTGCAAGCGCCCGGCCTGGCGCACGTCCACGGCGCGCTCCTCCGCCAGCGCCCCGGCGTTGGCGGTCCGGATGCGCTCCGCCTCCGCCAGCGGCAGGTCGGTTTTCGGGCCGGTGCCCTCGTAGGTCGGGTAGGCATAGGCGAGCGACCCCTCGGCGCGCTGCCAGATGCCGCCCTCGACGCCGGGGGAATGCGCCAGGGCGACGGACACCACGGCGACAAGCCCTTGCCGCAGGGCCTCGTCATGCGGGTCCGCGGGCGGCCGGGTCCAATCGGTCGTGTAGAAGCGGTAGCGGTTGGTGATCTCGTCGCACGCCCGGCTCGTGACCGCTTCCGCCCGCGCGACCTGGTCGATGGAAGACTGCCAGTAGAGCTGGACCAGCATGGTCCCGGCTGCGACCGCCGAAACCAGCGAGATCGCCCACAGGATCAGCAACCGGCTGCGAAGCGACCAGCTTGGCATCCTGAATCCTTTGGCAGCGCGTGGTTGATGGCAAGGGCATTGCCGGGTCACGCCTTTGAGGCAGGCCGGTTCGGGAAAGCTGGACCGAGCGAGGCCAAGGCAAGGGTGGCGAGGATCGTGCCGGCCGTATTGCACGGATCAGAGTTGCGGTCGCAGTTATCCCAGCCCCGCCTGCGCTCACGCGATGCGGACGGAGTTCGGGCGTCCCAGCTTGAGCATACGGTTCAGGGCATGGACCGCCACGTCCACCCCGGTCACCCGACGCTCACCTGTGCGTGAGTGCAGCCCGCTGCCCATCACCTGAACCGGCCGATGGCCGCCTCGGGATGGCGCTCGGCGACGGCGGCGGATACGCTGTCCTGGTCGTAGGCGCCGCCGGCGGTGAACGACGCAACGGAGGCCGCCACCTGGTCGAGCAAGGGACCGGCCTGAGAGCCACCCCTTTCAGGGTGTTCGTTGGCGCTCCAGCTTCAATGGATGAGCAAGGGTCC
>CAXSEX010000340.1:0-5354 GCA_964236415.1 uncultured Acetobacteraceae bacterium
CTCGATGGGCTGGCCCTGCTCGTCCTGCCCCCGTATCCGGCGCAGCCATGCGGCCAGCGCAAGCGCCAGCAGCTCGACCCCCTCCCCCGTGCGCAGCCGGTCGCGGATTGGGTCCACCAGGACGTTGAGCGGCGCGTCGGTGTTCACCCGCTCCACCGTGTCCTTGATCGCCGGGTTGGCGAACCGCTCGATCAGCGTCGCCTTGTAGCGGCCGAGGTCGATGCCCGGCACCGGCAGCAGCGTCGGCCCGGTTTCCCGGTCCATCAGCGCGCCCATGTAGCGGGTGATCAGCGGGTCCGCCATCGCCTCGTCGATGGTGGCGTAACCCGCGAGCCGGCCCGTGCCGGACACCGCGAGGTGGCTCGCGTTCAGCAGCCGCAGCTTCATGAACTCGTAGGGCGCCACGTCGTCCACGAACTGCGCGCCCACCTCTTCCCAGGGCGGGCGGCCGGCGGGGAAACGGTCCTCGATCACCCATTGCGTGAAGGTCTCTGCGAACACCGGCCAGGCGTCCGCGACCCCGTGGCGCTCGGCCAGCGCCGCGGTGTCCGCCGCCGCGGTCACGGGGGTGATGCGGTCCACCATCGTGTTCGGGAAGCTGCCATGCTCGCCGATCCAGGCGGCGAGCGCCGAGTCGCGCAACCCGGCCAGCGCCAGCACCGCGGCCCGCAGCACGTCGCCGTTGTGCTGGATGTTGTCGCAGGTCATCGCGGTGAACGGCGGCACGCCGCCGTCCCGGCGCCGGCGATACGCCTCCACCACGATGCCGATCGCGCTCGATGGCCGCTCCGGGTGCTGGAGGTCCGCGCGGATCAGCGGGTGCTCGGGGTCGAGCCGCTTGGTGGCGCGGTTCAGGCAGTAGCCGTTCTCCGTCACCGTCAGGCTGACGATGCGGATCTCCGGCCGGTTGATGGCATCCATCAGGGCCGCGCTGCTTTCGCCCGCGAACACCACGGCGGCGAGCGACCCGATCACCGTCACCGTCTCGTCGGTGAAGCTCCGCTCCACCAGGGTGTACAGGCTGTCCTGCGGCGCCAGGCTTTCCTGCATGCGCCGGTCGCCCGGCATCAGCCCGGCGCCCACGATGCCCCATTGCAGGGCATCCGGGCGCCGCTCCATCAGGTTGTGGACGTAGCGCGCCATGTGCGCCCGGTGGAAGTTGCCCAAGCCCAGGTGCACGATGCCGGGCGCCACGCGGGCCAGGTCGAAGCCCGGCACCCGGATGGGCGCTTGGAGCTGGGCCAGGTTGGCCCGGTTGAGCGGGATGGGCGGCATGGAAACCCTCCTTTACGCCGGGTGCGCGCCGTGCGCCAGCGCACGGCCGGTTTGCGCGTCGAACAGATGCGTGCTTCCCGGGGCGAAACCCGGCGGCACCGTGCTGCCGGCGCGCGCCGCCACACGCCGATGCGCCACCGCAACCACGGTGCGCCCGCCCACGTCAAGCGCCACGTGCGCCCCGTCGCCGAGCCGATGGTTGAAGATCACCGTGCCCTGCCAGTCGCCGCGCCCCAGCACGCGCGTGGCACGTCCACGGTCTCGAACCGGTAGTCGCCGGGACCATAGGCGACGACGGCCTGCATCGTGTCGGGAAGCTGGGTAGGCCAGGTGGCCTGGGTCGTGGTCTCACTCATGCCAGCGATCCTTCAGATGGGCCAGCAGGGAGCAGGAAGCGGCTCAGGCGCCACGTCCAAGCTCGCGGAGCAGCCCGTCCGCCAAGGCGGCGAGCAGCAGGCTGCAAGACGCGGCGCCGGCATCGAGCGTGCCGCGCGAGCGCTCGCCGAGCCGGCTGGCCCGGCCGACCTTCGCCACCATGTCGCGGGTGCTTTCCAGCCCGGACGCCGCCGCCTGCTTCATGGCAAGGAGGCACGCGGCGAAGCCCTCGCCCCGCTCCAGGGCCGCATCGAACGCGGCCTGCGCCGGGACGAGCACGTCCATCAGCGTCTTGTCGCCGGGCTTGGCGCCGCCCAGGTCCGCAACGGTCTCCATCCCGTTCCGCAGCATGACGGCAAAGCGCCCGGCGTCGATCCGCTCCGCCCCGTCCAGCGTGTCCGCCATCTCGGTGAAGAACGTGCCGTAAAGCGGCCCCATGGACCCGCCGATGTCGCTCAGCAGCGTGTCGCCGAGCGTCGCGAAGCCCTGCGCCAGCCCGGCGCCGCCCGGCAGGCGCCCGCCCGCGAGGCGGAAACCCTTGCTCATGTTGATGCCGTGGTCGCCGTCGCCGATCTTGCCGTCGATCTCGCTGAGAAAGCCCTGCTCCCGCACGATGGCGGCAACCATGTCGGGCACGACGGAACCCGCCGCCTGCTGGCTGACCGAATCCACGGCCTAGCGCCCCAGCACGGTCAGGCCGACCGAGCGGGCCGGGCATGCCATCAGCCGGTCCAGCTCCGCATCGAGCCGCATCGCCGTGACCGACACGCCGTTCATCTCAAGCGAGGTGAAGTAGTTGCCGACGAAACGGTGCCGCGGGGTGATGCCGCGCGCCCGCAGCATCTCGTCCACGTGGGCATACAGGATGTACAGCTCCATCACCGGCGTGGCGCCGAGGCCGGACACCAGCACGGCCACGTCGTCACCGCGGCCGAACGGCAGGTCCTCCACGATGCGCTCGACCATGAGCGCAGCCATCCCGGCAGCGGGCTTGGTCGGCATCACGGCGATGCCGGGTTCGCCGTGGTGGCCGATGCCGACCTCCATGGTGCCGTCCTCGATGGTGAAGTTCGGCTTGCCCGCGGCAGGGATGGTGCAGGCGGACAGGCCGATGCCGAGGGAACGGGTTTGGTCGATGGCCTTCTGCGCCGCGGCGATCACCTCGTCGAGCGTGCCGCCCTCGGCCGCCCGGGCACCCCCGGCCTTCCACATCAGGATCTCCCCCGCGACGCCGCGGCGCTTGTCGCGCTCGTGCGGCCCGGCGGAGGCCACGTCGTCGTTGGCCACAACCGTCTTGACCTCGACGCCTGCCCTGGCCGCGAGGCGGGCCGCCATCTTCACGTTCATGTTGTCGCCGGCGTAGTTGCCATACAGGCACGCGACGCCTTGCCCGCCATTGGCCGCCTGGAACGCGGCGTCGAAGCTCTTGGCGGTGGGCGAGGCGAACACCTCGCCGATGGCCACCGCGTCCAGCAGGCCCGGCCCGACGTAGCCCAGGAACGCCGGCTCATGCCCGGAGCCGCCACCCGTGACCACGCCAACCCGATCCGACTTGGGGCCGGCGCAGCGCAGCACGCGCCGATGCTCGGTCGCGGCCAGCAGGTCCGGGTGCGCAGCAAGGTAGCCTTTCAGGCTGTCTTCCACGACCTGATCGGGGTCGTTGATCACGCGGTTCATGCTGTGGCGCCCTGGACGGAGGCACGCGCGGGCTTCGGCAGGCGGCGCGGCGCGCGGCCGGCGATGTTCCAAGACACGATCTCGGCGACCAATCCGTCCTCCCGGCTTATTGCGTGGCCCACTTGGCGGCAAGCTTCGGAGGCAGCGTGCACTGGCCCCTGCACAGATGTCAAGCAAGCGGTCAGATGTTCATCGCGGACCGACATGCAGGCGGTCAGGCTGCGCGATGCAGGGATCAAGGCCATGCGGCGTGCAGGAGGCGTGAAAGCCTGCCTTGAAGACCCCTGCGGCCACCAGCCTTGCGCCTGATCCTATCTCGGACCACTATCGGCTCTCGGAGCACTATCGGCATTGGCTGCAAACTTTCAGCGTCAGAACAATTGTGCGCTGCACCAAGACATGAGTTGCGAAAGGGTAAGGAACAGTCATGGCAATCGCGATCGGCTGCGACGAGGCTGCCTTCGAGCTGAAGGAGACCCTCAAGCGCGTGCTGCAAGAAGGCGGGCACGCGGTCGAGGATTTCGGCACGTTCGACATGAAGCCTGTTCTGTATCCGGACATCGCCTTCGCCGCTGCGCAGTCCATCGCCGAAGGGCGCAACGACCGCGCCGTGCTGCTGTGCGGCACCGGCATCGGCATGGCGATCAGCGCCAACAAGGTGCCGGGCATCCGTGCGGCGCAGTGCCACGACACCTACTCGGCGGAGCGTGCCCGCAAGAGCAACGACGCCCAGGTGATCACCATGGGCGCCCGGGTGATCGGGCCGGAGCTGGCCAAGACGATCCTGCAAGCCTGGCTCGTGTCGGAGTTCGAGCCGGAACGCTCCGGCCCCAAGGTGGCGCGCATCAAGGCGTTCGAAGCCGCCGGACGATAAGCGGCCCGGCCTCCGGGCAAAGCCGGCCAGCATGGGCGCCGCCGTTGAGCGCCGTGCCGCCGCCGACTGGCGCGACATCCCGACCGAGGTGATCGTCGAGATCGCCAGCCTGTACTACCACCAGGACATCACCCAGGAAGAGCTGTCGCAGCGGTTCTCCATGTCGCGCACCCGGATCAGCCGGCTGCTGAAGCGGGCGCGCGAGGAGGGCGTCGTCGAGATCCGGGTGCACCAGCACCCGAGCGTCAGCAGCGAGCTGGAGCACGAGTTCATCGCCCGCTTCGGCATAGAGCGCCTGCTGGTCTCGCTCGACCAACGGGATGCGGTGGCGCAGCGCGTGGCGGTCGCGAGCCTCGCGGCCCATCACCTGGCGAAAACGATGACCGACGGCATGATCGTGGCGACGGGGATGGGCCGCAACGTCGCCGCGGTGGCCGACTGCGCGCCGGCCTCCGTGCGCCGGGCCGTCACCTTTGTGTGCGCCATCGGCGGCTCGGTGCGTGCGGGCGAGCACATGAACCCCGACCACATCTGCCGCCGCCTTGCCGTGCGCTTCAGCGGGGAAAGCGAGACGCTTTACGCCCCGGCGCTGGTCGCCGACGCGGCGCTGCGGGAGGAGCTGTACCGCAACCACACCGTGCGCCTGGTGCTCGACCGGGCGCGCCGGGCCGACATGGCATTGGTGGGCATCGGCGACCTCAGCGAGGACAGCAACATGGTCCGCATGGGCTGGTTCTCGCCGCAGGAGGTGGCGGAAGCGCGGCTGTCCGGCACCATCGGCGACATCATGGGCTACGACTTCATCGACATCCACGGCCACTCGTCGAGCGCCAACATGCAGGGCCGGGTGATCGGGCTGACCACGCGCGACCTCAGCCGCATCCCCAACGTGATCGCGATTGCCAGCGAGAACACCAAGGCGGCGGCGATCCTGGGGGCGCTGCGCACCGGGGTGATCAACACGCTGGCGACCAGCTCGACCAATGCGCGCACGATCCTGCGGCTCGACGAGGCGACCCATCGCCGGCAGGCTCCCTTGGAGGCAGCAGGCGGGGCCTGAGGCCCGAAATGCCGGTGGTTGGCACATTGCCCCGGCTGGCCGCCGCCGCATCCATGTCCGGCGGCAGGTCCCGGAACCCGGCACAGTTCACCG
>CAXSEX010000341.1:0-5354 GCA_964236415.1 uncultured Acetobacteraceae bacterium
ACCGGTGGCAGGTCCCGAACTCCGCCATCCGCAACAGCAGCTCCCGGTAGGACCGCAGCCGGTCGCGGAAGATCAGCACGTGGCACGGGCAGTTCATCGGCTTCAAGGCAAGCGTCGTGTCCTCGTCCTCGACCCGGGCGATGAACATGTGCTCCTTGTAGTTGTCCCAGTGCCCGCTCGCTTCCCATAAGCGGCGGTCCACCAATTGCGGCGTCCGCACCTCCTGGTAGCCGGCCGCGTTCAACCGGCGGCGGATGTAGTTCTCCGCCGTCCGGTACAGCGTCCAGCCCTTGGGATGCCAGAACACGCTGCCTGTGGCCTCCTCCTGGATGTGGAACAGGTCCATCTCGCGGCCGATGCGGCGGTGGTCGCGGCGCTCCGCTTCCTCAAGCTGGTGCAGGTAGGCGTCCAGCTCCTTCCCGTCGCGCCAGGCGGTGCCGTAGATGCGGCTCAGCATGGCGTTGCGGTGGTCGCCGCGCCAGTAGGCGCCTGCGACCTTCATCAGCTTGAACGCCGTGCCCACGTCTCCCGTGCCGCGCATGTGCGGGCCGCGGCACAGGTCGATCCAATCGCCCTGCTTGTATAGCGTGATGGTCTCGCCCGCCGGCAAGTCGCGGATCAGCTCGGCCTTGTAGACTTCCCCACGGGCGCCGAAGAACCGCATCGCCTCCTCGCGGTCCCACACCTGGCGCTCGAACGGGGCATTGCGGGCCACGATCTCCCGCATCCGCGCCTCAATGGCGGCGAAGTCGTCCGGGGTGAACGGCTCGTTGCGGGCAAAGTCGTAGTAGAAGCCGTTCTCGATGGAGGGGCCTATGGTGACCTGCGTGCCAGGGTAAAGGCCCTGCACCGCCTCCGCCAGCACGTGCGCGGCGTCGTGGCGGATCATGTCGAGCGCTTCCGGGTCGCGCCGGGTCACGAACACGACAGCGGCGTCCTCCTCGACCACGCGGGACAGGTCGGAAAGCTGGCTGTCCACCTTCATGGCCAGCGCCGCGCGGGCCAGGCCGGGGCCGATGGCGGCGGCGACCTCGGTGCCCGTCACCGGTGCGTCGAAGCGGCGAGCCGAGCCGTCGGGCAGGGTGATGGCGGGCATGGCGTGGGCCTTTCACGAACGGACTGGATGCTTCCTATGGCCTCCGCCCGGCACCGCCGCAACCCCGGACCGCGCGTGTCAGGCCAGCAACTCCCGATACACGTCCAAGGTGGCGGCCTGCATCGCGGCGGTCGTGTAATGCGCCAGGACGCCGGCCCTCGCCCGCGCGCCCATCGCCCGGCGGTCAGCCGGCTGCATGGCCAGCGCACCGTCCAGCGCCGCCGCCAGCGCGCCCGCCTCGCCCGGCGGCACGCGCCATCCCGTCATCCCGTGCTCGACGGTTTCCGCGGCGCCGCCGTGGTCGGTCGCGATCACCGGGCATTCCATCGCCTGCGCCTCGATCACGGCGCGTCCGAAGCCTTCGGGTTCAAGCGAGGCGCTGACCACCACATCCGCCAGCGCGAGCGCGGCCGGCATGTCGTCGCAATGGCCGGCCAGGCGCAGGCGTCCGCCGATGCCGAGCGCCTGCGCCTGGGTTTCCAGCTGCTTGGCAAAGTGCTCGCGACCTTGCGCCGCGCCGACCAGGACGCAGCAGGCATCCGTGCGGGCCAGCCGGGCTACCGCGTCGATCAGCACGGCAGCTCCCTTCCAACGGGTGAGGCGCGCGGGCAGCATCACAACCGGAACGCCCGCCGGCACCTGCCAGGCCGCGGCGAGCCGGGCAACCTGCGCCGCGGTGACGCGCCCGGGGTCGAACAGCGCGGGATCGACGCCGCGCGGGATGATGCGGATACGGGACGACTCGACGCCGTGCCGCGCGGCAATCAGCGTCGCAACATAGCGGCTGGCAGTGATTACCCGGTCGCCCTTGGCCATGACGGCGTTGTAGCGCCGCTTGCCGGGCACGCCCTCATTGTAAACGCCATGGTATGTGGTCACGAACCGCACGCCCGTGCGGCGGGCCGCGAGCAGGGCGGACCAGGCGGGCGCGCGGGACCGGGCGTGGACGATGCCGACGCCCTCGGTTTGGATCAGGCCACGGAGGCGGCCGGCGTTGCGCCAGATCGTCGTCGTGCTCTTGCTCGCCAGCGGCAGCCGGATGTGCCGCCCGCCAGCCCGCTCCACCGCGGCCACCAGCCGGCCGCCCTCGCTCGCCACCAGCGCGGCCCCGCCGGCGTCGGCGATGGCCTCCACCATTTCAACCGTGCCCCGTTCAACGCCGCCGGTATCAAGCGAGGGGAGCACTTGCAGCACGACAGCGCCGGGTGGAAAGACGGGCATGGGGGCCGTATAACACGCGCATGGCTTGGGGGCGGCGTATGCAGCAGGCTGGCGAAACGAACCGGGGCGATGGCGTGGCGCTGGCCTGGGTGCGGACGCCCGGGCGCGGGCCGGCAACCGTGTTCCTGCCGGGCTACAGAAGCGACATGACCGGCACGAAGGCGATGCTGACCGAGGCGTTCTGCGCCGAGCACGGGATGGCCTGCCTGCGGCTGGACTATTCCGGCCACGGCGCCAGCGGCGGGGCGTTCACGGACGGCACCATCGGGCGCTGGACGGACGACGCGCTGATGCTGATCGACCGCTTGACCGAGAGTCCGCTGGTCCTGGTCGGATCGAGCATGGGCGGCTGGATCGCCCTGCTGGCGGCGCTTGCCCGGCCGGAGCGCATCGCCGGGCTAATCGGGATCGCAGCCGCACCGGACTTCACCGAGGACCTGATGTGGCACGCCATGATGCCGCACGAGCGCGCACGGCTGGAGCGTGACGGCGTGCTGCATCTCCCCAGCCAGTACGGCGACCCCACCCCGGTCACGTCCGCCCTCATCGCGGACGGCCGCGCCCGGCTGCTGCTGGACCAACCGATCCCGCTGCATTGCCCGGTGCGCCTGCTGCACGGACAGCGGGACCTGGACGTGCCGTGGCAAACCACGCTGCGCCTGGCAGAGCGTCTGAAATCCGACGACGTGCAGGTCACGCTGGTTAAGGACGGCGACCACCGGCTGTCCCGTCCGTCCGACCTGGCGCTACTGAGGCAGGCGCTCGGCAATCTCTTGCTGCAGGATGGCGCGTAAGCCCTCCCGGTAGGTCGGGTATCGCCAGCGCAGCCCGAGTTGCGCCTGCGTCTTGTCGCTGCGGACCCGGCGGTTCTCGTTCCAGAAGCTCCGTCCCATGGCGCTCATGCCCTCCGCCGCCTCGGCAAAGGGGACCAGCGGCGGCAGCGGAACGCCTAGCAGGCGCGCGGCCTCGGCGGTCACGTCCGCGCTGGCCGCCGGCTCGTCATCGGCCAGGTTCAGCACGCGGGGACCCGGCGCGCCCGCCTGCTGCATGGCGGACAGCACGGCAGCGGCGATGTCGTCGCGGTGGATGCGGCCGAACAGGTGGCCGGGCTTCAGCACGCGCCGCGCCTGCCCGTTGCGCAGGTCGTCGAATGCCGACCGGCCCGGACCGTAGATGCCAGCCACGCGGAACAGGTCAACCGGTCGGCCCGGCAGCGCCGCGACCCACGCCTGCTCCGCTTCCACCCGACGCTGCGCCCGGGGCACCGTGGGCGCCGCCGGCGTGTCCTCGTCCACCCAACCGCCATCGCGGTCGCCGTAAACGCCGGTGGTGGACAGGTACCCGGCCCAGCGCAGCCGCGCACTTGCGCGGATCGCGCCGCCGTAGCGGGCCAGCGCCGGGTCGCCGTGCTCATCCGGGGCTGCTGTTTGCAGGACGTGCGTCGCTTCGGCTAAGGGTACTGCGACGTCAGCGAAGTCCACCAGGTCAACACCTGGGGGCGCCTGGCGGCCATAGGGGTGACGGCTTGTTGCGGTCACCCGCCAGCCCAATGCCGCAGCGCACGCGGCAATGGCTGTCCCTGTGTAGCCCAGTCCGAACAGGATCAGATTTGCTTCAACCATCCCACATCCTACCCGGTTTGCTCATGCGCGCGAGCCGGCATATATTTACCTCAGAATGGATAAGCGGATTGCGTTGGCCGGCGGTTGGATCTTGGCTATATCGACTGCAATGGGGTGCGGCTGGAATGGTGGCCACAGGCTCATACCGTCGAGCAGGGCAGAAGGCTTGCCAGAAACAACCAAACAGAACCTGCCACGCATTGCACAGGGCGAGGACTACGATCGCTGCCTTGGCATGCTGAGCTCTGATCCGCAGGAAGCCTATGCCTTCGCCGATGCCTGGGAGGCCACCGGCGGCGGCGATGGTGCCACGCATTGCCGCGCGCTTGCCGAGGTCACTCTGGGCACTCCTGAGAAGGGTGCGGAACGGATGGAGAATTTGGCCAATGCCAGCCATGGACAGGCGGCAGCCCGGGCCAGTCTCTACGGACAGGCAGGCCAGGCTTGGCTGATGGCAGGAGAGCCTGGGAGGGCATTCGGCGCGGCGACGCTGGCTTTGTCGCTGACCCCTGATGATCCCGCCTTGCTAATCGACCGATCCATCGCTGCGGCCAGCCTTGAGCGATACGATGAGGCCGTGGATGACCTGACCCGTGCGCTCGACCTCGATCCGCGCCGGGCTGATGCGCTGGTGTTCCGTGGGGCGGCTTGGCGGCATTTGAGCCAAATGGGATTGGCGCAGGACGACATCGACCGCGCCTTTGCTTTGGAGCCAGAGAATGCAGACGTGCTGTTGGAGCGCGGCATCCTGCGTCAGCGCCGGGGCGACCGCGAGGGTGCTCGGCAGGATTGGGAACATGCCATCGTCCTGGCGCCCAACAATGCAACGGGTGAGCTGGCACAGCAGAACCTGGCGTTGCTTGAGGCGGGGCCGAGCCGGCGCTAGTAACTTATCCCATCGGATGCGGTCGCTCGGACCGGGCATCAGGAGAGACGACGTTTATGAGTGGCTTTAAAGGCAATAAATTTACCGACCGTGCCGAGGCTGCTGCGGCGGCCAAGAAAGCGATGCTTGAGAAGTTTCGTGCCAAGCCGGCGCCGGACGATCCTGCAATCTTAGCGCGTACAGCAGAACGCAAGGCGATTGCTGAGGCACGGGAGGTCCGTGCGGCGGAGCGCAGGCGGATCAAGGAGGCTGAAGAGGCACGTCGCATCGTGGAAGACCAGGCGCGCCTTGCTGAGTTGGCGGCGCAAGCTGCGGCAGAAGCGCAACGCAAGATTGAGCAAGCTGCTCGGGACGAAGAAATCAAGGCTCAGCGTAAAGCTGAGCGGGATGCTCGCTACGCTGCGCGCAAGGCACGTCGGTGAGGTAGGGTTGTTGGTGGGAGTTTCCGCATGATAGTGCATCACAGCATGAGCATGCAGTGACATTTCCGAGCGTTTCGTTTTGTGTGAGTAGTATTGCGGGGACAGGA
>CAXSEX010000342.1:0-5326 GCA_964236415.1 uncultured Acetobacteraceae bacterium
CGAGCGAAAGCGCCTTGGGCCGCTTCACCCACTGGCATCTGCTCCATAATGCCGGACATTCGTGGCGCAAGCGACGAATGCCTGCTTAGGCATCGGCCGAGCGGGATTCCGTTCGCGTCGATTCGCCGGCGCGTCGGTTTGCTTTACAGCCGGACCTCACGCTAATTTTCAACTTATTAGTTTACAACGCACTAAGCGATGGCACGCTGGTTGCAACCGGATCGTTACGTTTTAGAAAGGCGATCATCGTGCTCCTGCAAAAAGCATCAGCGGCCGGCTTGGCTGCAGCGATGGCGGTCGCGCTGGCCTCTGCGCCGGCCCTTGCCGACCCAATCGTGAACAACCCGAACTTCGTCACCGACGACACTGCGGCCAACACGTCATACAACGGCGGCAGCAAGTTCTTCGTGCAGAACTGGTCGGCGACCAATTATGCGTCCAACAGCGACACCGACCCGGGCCAGTTCGACAACGGCAGGGCTGGCGGCAACACCATCGTGGGCTTCCTTTCGGGCGCCAGCAGCTCGCTGAGCCAAGTCGTCCAGGGCTTCGTCGCCGGGCGGACCTACCGCATCTCCGTCGGCGCCGATGCCCGCGCGCAGCCGATGACAAAGCCGACGTTCACGATCAGCGCCAACGGCCAGCAGGTCCTCGCACCGACCACGCTCACGCCGGTTGATACCCTGAACACCTTCAGCACGGCGTTCACGCGCATCCGGTCCGACACCTTCATCGCGACCGACACCTTTGTCACGATCAGCTTCGCCAACACCTCGACGTCCGACAGCCAAGCCTCGACGCTGCTGACCGCGGTTAGCGTGTCCCAGGTGCCCGAGCCGGTCAGCCTCGCCATCCTGGGCGTCGGCTTGGTCGGCGTCGGCATCGCCCGCCGCCGCTCTTTCGCCTGACCCCCGGCGCCTGAAGCCCGGCGGCCGGCGCCCACGGCCGCCGTCGGCATTCGCAACACGCTGCCGCCGGGCTTGGCCATGCGGCATAGTGTCCAAACCGCGCCGTTCCTGCGAAGCTTGACCGGACCCGCCGCATCGCGGTGCGGCCGGCAGGGCAGGGGGCGGCATGGCGGTACGGCTGGGCATCGACATCGGCGGGACCTTCACCGACCTCCAGGCGTTCGACGGGCGCACCGGGCGGTCCGGCAGCGTGAAGACGCCGACCACGCCGGAAGACCCCTCCATTGGCCTGATGGCCGGCATCGACGAGGCGGCGGCCCGGTTCGGCTTCGCCCTGGCGGATGTCAGCCTGCTGCTGCACGGCACCACCATCGCCACCAACGCCGTGCTGGAGCGCAAGCTGCCCCGCGGCGTGCTGCTGGCGACCGAGGGGTTCCGCGACGTGCTGGAGATCGGCCGCCATGTCCGGCGCGACATCTACGGCCTGCGGCAGCAGCGGGCGGAGCCGCTGATCCCGCGGGAGCGCCGCCTGGGCGTCGCCGAGCGGATGCGCGCCGATGGCGGCGTCGAACGGGCCTTGTCCCCGGCGGCGGTGGATGGGGCCGTGGCCGCGATCCAGGGCATGCGTGCCGAGACCGTCGCCATCAGCCTGCTGCACGCGACCGTCAACCCGGCGCACGAGCAGGCGCTGCGCGACGCGATCCTACGCGCGTGTCCCGATCTCCCGGTCAGCATCTCCTCCGACGTCAGCGCGGAGATCCGGGAGTACGAGCGCACCTCGACAACCGTGCTGAACGCCCTGCTGGTGCCGGTGGTGCGCGGCTACCTGGACCAGTTGCGGCGACGCATGGCGGAGCGCGGCCTTGCGGCCCGGCTGCTGCTCGTGCAGTCCAACGGCGGCGTGTGCAGCGCCGCCGTCGCCGCGGCGCAGCCGGTGCGGCTGCTACTGTCCGGCCCGAGCGGCGGGGCGCTGGCGGCCAGCCGCACCGCCGCGGCACTGGGCCTGGACAGCGTGGTCGGCATCGACATGGGCGGCACCAGCTTCGACGTATGCGTGGTGGACGGCGGCCGGGTCACGCAGATGATGCAGGGCGAGGTCGATGGCCTGCCGGTGCGCCTGCCGATGCTGGAGATCCGCACGGTCGGCTCGGGCGGCGGCTCGATTGCCGCGGTTGACGACGCCGGGCGTTTCAGCGTCGGGCCGCACAGCGCCGGGGCGCGGCCCGGCCCCGCCTGCTACGGGCGCGGCGGCACCCGCCCCACCGTCACCGACGCCAACCTCCTGCTCGGGCGGCTGGACGCCGGGTTCTTCCTCGG
Organism: uncultured Acetobacteraceae bacterium; assembly: GCA_964236415.1. GTDB lineage: Bacteria > Pseudomonadota > Alphaproteobacteria > Acetobacterales > Acetobacteraceae > CAHJXG01. The sequence goes on from CAXSEX010000342.1 coordinate 2,226, forward strand.
CGGCGCGCTGCCGCTCGACGCGGGCGCGGCGCGGGCGGCGCTTGCGGCGGAGGTGGGCACGCCGCTGGGCCTCGATCCCGGCCAAGCCGCTGCGGGGGTCGTCGCGCTCGCCAACACGAGCCTCGCCGCCGCGATCCGGCTGAGCCTGTTCGAAAAGGGGCTGGACCCCCGCGGCTTCAGCCTGCTGTCCTTCGGCGGCGCCGGCGGGCTGCACGCAATCGAGGTCGCGGACGAGCTGGGCATCACGCAGGTCGTGTTCCCGGCCGACGCGAGCACCTTCTCCGCCGGCGGCATCCTGGCATCGGACATCGTGCACGACCTGGCGAGCAGCCGCCTGCTGCCGGCGCACCCCGCGAGCTTTTCGGCGCTGGCGCAAGCCGCCGCGGCGCTGGGGGAGGCGGGCCGGGCGCTGCTGGACGCCGACGGCGTGGGGCGGGACCGGCAGGCGCTCGGCCTCGCCGCCGACATGCGCTACCGCGGCCAGGCGTTCGAGCTGGTGGTGCCGTGGGACGGGGCGGTGGACGAGGCCGGGCTGCAGGCGACGGTGGCGGCGTTCCACGACATGCACCGGCAGCGTTTTTCCTACGCGAACCCGGGTGATCCCGTCGATGTCGTCACCCTGCGGCTGTCGGCCACGGGCCGCCTGGACGCGCCGTCGCCCGGCCAGACCGGACCCGCCGCCACGGCCGGGGGACGCGCCCCGCACCGCCGCCCTGTGTTCATGGGCGGCTGGCGGGACGTGGCGGTCGTGCGCCGAGATGAGATCGCCGGCCCGGTGCCGGGACCGCTGCTGATCGAGGAGGACTACACCACCGTGCTGCTCACCGAGGGCTGGACGGGCGAACCCGGCCCGCACGGCACGCTGATCGCCCGGCGGTCCATGCCCCAGGCTGTCGCATGACACCGCTCGGCCCCGTCGAGCTGGAGATCATGCGCAACGCGCTGACCGCGGCGGCGGCGGAGATGGACGTGACCATCTGGCGCACCAGCCGCTCCACGGTGGTGCGGGAGCTGCTGGACTACTCAACCGCGGTGTTCGACGCGGACGGCTACAACGTTTCGCAGTCCGCGCGCATCCCGCAGCACCTGAACTCGATGGGCGCCGGGCTGCAAACGGTGCTGCGCGACTTCCTGCCGCTGGAGGAATGGGGCGAGGGCGATGTCGTCGTCACCAACGACCCCTACTGCGGCGGCCAGCACATCCCGGACATCCTGGCCTTCCGTCCCGTGTTCAGCGGGCCGGTGTCCGAGGGCGGGCGGCGCGTCGCGGTCGTGGGCACGCTGTGCCACCACCTCGACATGGGCGGCATCGCCGCCGGAAGCTACGGCGCCACCGCGACGGAGGTGTTCCAGGAGGGCCTGCGCATCCCGCCGCTCCGTCTGGTGCGGGGCGGCGCGCTGAACACGGAGGTGCTGGCCGTCATGCGGCAGAACGTCCGCCGGCCGGACATGCTGTGGGGCGACCTGCAGGCGCAGATGGCGTCGCTCGCGGTGGGGGAGGCGAACCTGCGGCGGCTGTGCGCCCGCCACGGCACGGACCGGGTGGTGGCAGCCTGCGCGCAGATCCTCGACGGCTCCGAACGGGCGATGCGCGCGATGATCGGGCGCATCCCGGACGGCACCTACGAGTTCGAGGACGCCATCGACGACGACGGCCTATCCGACGCGCCGATCCGCATCCACGCCGCCATCACCGTGGCGGGGGAGGAGATGGTGGTGGACCTCTCGGGCTGCGGGCCGCAAGCCCTGGGGCCGGTCAACGCCACGCTCGCCTCGTCGGGGTCCGCGGTGATGTATGCCGTGCTGGCCTGCGCGGACCAGCCGATCGCGGCCAACGCCGGCTGCGCCCGCCCGGTGCGCGTGGTGGCGCCCGCGGGCCTGGTCGTCAACGCCCGGCACCCGGCGCCGGTCGCCAACCGCATCGTCGTGTCGCACCGCCTGGCCACCACGCTGCTGGGCGCGCTGCACCAGGCGGTGCCGGGCCGCATCCCCGCCGCGTACTACGGCGCGAGCTACGTCTGCACGTTCCAGACCATCGCCGGCGCGGCTGCCCGGTCCGTGCTGGTGGAGATCGAGGTGGGCGGCGGCGGCGCGCACCCGTTGGGGGATGGGCTGAGCGCCTATTCCCACGGCATGCACAACAACGCGAACATCCCGGTGGAGATGATCGAGAGCGAGGTGCCGCTGACCGTCACCGAATACGCCCTCCGGCCGGGCAGCGGGGGCGCCGGACGGCGGCGCGGCGGGCTGGGCCTGGTGCGGGAATGGCGGGTGGATTGCGAGGAGGCGGTGTTCACCGCCAACCTCGAACGCTTCAAGTCGCGCCCTTACGGCCTCGATGGCGGGCTGCCGGGCGCGCCGGGCCGGCTGCTGCTGATCCGCGACGGGCAGGAGACGGCGCTCCCGTCCAAGGCCGGCAACCTGCGCCTGCGCCGGGGCGACCGCATCCGGCTGGAAACCTCGGGCGGCGGCGGCTTCGGCCCACCCGGGGAACGCCCGGCGGCGGAGGCGGCTGCCGATCGGCTCGGCGGCTTCGTTTAGTGACCGCCCCCGTCGCCCAGTTCGAGCTGATCCTGCTGCTGCTGGCCGCCATCGTCGGCCTTGAGCTGCTGGCCCGGCGCTTGCGCTTACCGCCAGCAGCCGCGCTGATCCTCGGCGGCATCGTGCTGGCGCTGATCCCGCACGTGCCGGACATCGAGCTTGATCCCGACCTCGCCTTGGTGCTGTTCCTGCCGCCGCTGCTGATGAGCAGCGCGTATTTCACGTCCTGGCGGGACTTCCGCGCCGACCTGCGCATCATTCTGCAGCTCGCGGTCGGCACGGTGGCGTTCACCACGGCGGTCGTGGGCCTGGTCGCGCACTGGGCCGTGCCGTCCCTGCCGTGGGCGGCCTGCTTCGCGCTGGGCGCCATCGTGTCCCCGCCGGACGCGGTGGCCGCCAAGGCGGTGCTGGCCCAGGTGCCGCTGCCGCGGCGCGTGGTGGTGCTGCTGGAAGGCGAGAGCCTGGTGAACGACGCCACGGGCCTCGTGCTGTTCCGCTTCGCGGTGGCGGCCGCGCTGACCGGCGCGTTCAGCGCGGGACAGGCGGCGCTGTCGTTCGTG
>CAXSEX010000343.1:0-5314 GCA_964236415.1 uncultured Acetobacteraceae bacterium
TGCTGGCGATGGTGCTTGCGGCCTTGGACCAGAACATCGTCAACACCGCCCTGCCCCGGATGGTCGGCGACCTCGGGGGCATGGCCCACCTGTCCTGGGTGGTAACGGCGTTCATGCTTACCTCCACAACCACGACGCCGCTCTACGGCAAGCTGTCGGACATCTACGGACGGCGGACGCTGTTCTTCGTCGCGATCCTGCTGTTCCTGGCGGGGTCGCTGCTGTGCGGCGCTGTCCATGGGGCAGCTCATCGCCTTCCGCGCCTTGCAGGGCCTGGGTGCCGGCGGGCTGCTGGTGCTGGCGCAGGCGGCCATCGGCGACGTGGTCTCGCCCCGGCAACGACCGCGCTACCAGGGCTTGTTCACCGGCACCTTCGCGCTGGCCAGCATCGCCGGGCCGCTGCTGGGCGGCTTCATCACGACGGCGCTGTCCTGGCGCTGGGTGTTCTACGTCAACCTGCCGGTCGGCATCCTGGCCCTGCTCATGATCGCGGTCGGCCTGCGCAACCCGCCCTCCGGCCAGGTCCGGCCCATCGACTACGCGGGCGCGCTGCTGCTGACGGGTGCGACCGCCGCGCTGCTGCTGCTGCTCACCTGGGGCGGCACGGAGTTCCCCTGGGCATCGCCCGACAGCGCGGCCCTCCTGGCGGTCACGGCGGCGCTGGCCGGCCTGTTCCTGTGGCGCGAGGCGCGGGCGCCGGAGCCGCTGATCCGGCTGTCCCTGTTCCGCAACCCGGTGTTCGCCCGCGGCGTGGCGGTGGGCGGGATGATGGCCTTCGCCATGCTGGGATCGACGGTGTTCCTGCCGCTGTATTTCCAGCTGGTGCTCGGCATGGACCCGGCCGCCGCCGGGGCGATGATGCTGCCGCAGGTCGCGGGCATGGTGCTGACCTCCGTGGTGGGCGGGCGCATCGTGGCAAGGCTGGGGCGCAACAAGCCCTTCCTGCTGGCGGGCCTGGGGCTGGAAGCGGCGGCGCTGGCCAGCCTTGCCGCCTTTGCCTTCTTCGCCGCAGCGCCCGGCGTGTTCCTGATCTCGATGGGCGCGCTCGGCCTGGGGATGGGCATGGGGATGCCCAACCTGACCACCGCCGTGCAGAACGCCGTGGCCCATCGGGAGCTGGGGGCGGCCACGGGCGCGATGACCTTCGCCCGGTCCCTGGGCGGCGCGGTCGGCGTCGCGACGTCGGGCGCGATCATGTCGGCACGGCTCGCGGTTGCGGGCGGCATGTCGGCCGCGGGCCTGGCCGAGCACGGCATGCGGGCCCTGTCCCAGCTCACGCCGGCCCAGCAGGCCGGGGTCAGCACCGCCTACCGCACGGCGCTGACCGGGTGCTTCCTGCTGAGCGCCGTGGTGATGACGGCGGCGCTGGTCCTGGTGCTCGGCTTGCCGGAGCTGAAGCTGCGGAGCGAGATCGAGGACCCGTCAGCGGCGTAGCGCGGCGCTGTCCTCCGGCGCGCGGCGCGCGGAGGGCCGGGCCGTCAGGAACCGCTCCATCCGCGCCAGCTCGGCATCGAGGGCGCGGCGGAACGCAAGGCTTTGCGGGGGATGCCGGGCGTAGCCCAGCGCCGCGTGCATCTTGCCCGCGGCGAGGGTGACGTTGACCCAGCCGATCACCTCGTCGCCCCACAGCAGGGGCATCGCGTAATAGCCGAACGCCCGGAGCGGAGGGGGCGTGTACGCCTCGAACCGGTAGGCCCAGCCCCACAGGTGCTCGAAGCGGCGGCGGTCCCAAACGACGGGATCGAACGGCGCCAGGAGGCGGACATCCCGCGGCGCCGGGCGGTGCCGCCAGCCGCCGTCGCGGGCCGGCCAAAGATAGGTTTCGCCGTCGGTCTCTTCCCGTTCCAGTTCCCCGGTTTTCAGCGCCGCCGTGACCACCGGTGCCAACGGACCGAGACCCGGGTTGCGCCGCGCCATCAGCGACAGCGCGCCCCGCAGGCTGACCGCGGAGACCGGGGCCAGAATGCGGGCGACCAGCATGACCAGCTGCCGCGCCCGCCCCACCGCTTCGGCTGCGGGCGGCGGGGCGGGCGCCACGTCGTAGATGCGGATGCCGTCGCGGCGCCGCGCCACGCGCAACAGCCCGTAATGGTGCAGGCTTTCCAGCGCCCGGGTGGTCGCCTTTGAAAAGCCGCCCCAGCCATTCACCGCCCGGTCGCGGCCGAACCGCGCTTCCAGGTCCCTGGGATGGGTGGGACCGTGCGCCTGCACAAAGGCCAGCACCTCCGCCGCCAGCCCGACCGGCCTGTGCGCCCCGGCCTCGCCCTCCGGGTCCGGGCGGGGATGCAGCAGCCGCCGGTTGTCGCCGGGCATGAAGCCGTAGGCGTACAGGAAGTCCTCCTCCAACCCCAGCCGCGCGAAGCCGCGCTCCAGGTCCCCGGCGCGGTAGCCGCTGACCCGGTGCCGCAGGATGAGATCCTGCGCACGGGCGGGCGCGCGGATCGGGTCCGCCTGGACAAAGCCGAGCCTGTTCACGGCGTCCGCGAGGGTGGTGGGCGCGAACAGCGTCGCCAGGCGCGCATGGGTCCGGAGGCGGCCAAGGGCCGTGAGGGTGGTCATGGCTGACGCTTGCGTTTGTCATGCAGACGCATTACATGCTGATCCCATCCTGAACGGTGAATAGTGTCATGGCTGCTACCGCCCTGGTCCAGACGCGGATTGATCCTGCGGTGAGGGACAAGGCCGCCGAAGTGCTCGACCGCATGGGGATGACGGTTTCAGATGCCGTGCGAATTCTTCTGACCCGCGTTGCCAAGGAAGGCGCGCTGCCAGCCGGCCTCACGGTCGATCCGGCAGCCCACGATGCTTGGTTTCGGGCCAAGGTCATGGAGGCACTTGAGGACTCGCACCCCCCCGTGCCGCACGATGAAGTCGAGCGGCGCTTCGCCACCCGGCGTGCCGCGGCTCCCACAAGGGCTTCCAAGCTTCAGAAGTAAGACTGCGGTTTCAGGCAGCCGCCTGCGGCGCCCGCTCCTGCAAGCGCCAGACATGCCAGCACACGAAAACGACCGGCACGCCGATCAGCGAGGTCATGACGAAAAACCATTCAAAGCCCAAGGACTCGATCAGGAACCCAGAAGCGCCCGCAAGCAGGCTGCCCGGCAGGGCGCACAGCGAGGTCAAGAGCGCATACTGGCTTGCCGCGTGCTCCGTCGCGGTCAGCGTGGACATGTAGGTGATAAGCACGATGGAGGCGAAGGCGTAGGCGAAGCTGTCGATGCTGACGGCGACGGCAAAGGTCCAGAACTCGCCCCCATCATGGTCGCCGTGCACCGCCAGGTAGGCCAGGCTCAGGTGCGAGGCGGAGGCGAACACGGTGCCCACGATCAGGCTTGCCATGGTGCCGATCCGCGGCACCACGGCGCTCGCGAGGAACGTGCCCCCCAGCGCCACCCAGAAGCCGAACAGCTTGGTGACGGTGGCGATGTCCGTGTTGGAGTAGTGCAGGCTCTTGAACAGCGGCAAGGCCATCGCGCTCGACACGTAGCCGGGCATGCGGAACCCGGCCACCATGACGAGCACCGGGATGGCCAGCGGACCCAGGCGCGTGACCAGCTCCCGGATCGGCGCCGCGACGGTCTCGACGAAGCCCGGCCGCTCCGGGCGCGCGCCCTTGTCGGACGGCGGCTCGGGCGCCAAGAGGGCCGCGGCCATGCCGGGTGCCATCAGCGCGGCCATGCACAGGTAGGCCGCGCGCCAGCCGACCCGGTCCGCCAGGTAAAGCGCCCCGGCCCCGGCGGCGAGGTTGCCCACGCGCCACCCGACCTCCGACCAGGACGACATCAGCGCCTGCCGCCCGGCAGGAGCCACGGTGATGCGCCAGCCGTCGATCACCACGTCCTGCGTCGCCCCGGCGAAGCCGAGCGCCAAGGAAAAGGCGATGGTCCAGGCGAGCCAATGCGCCGGGTCGCCAAAGGCGATCCCCGCCAGCGCCAGCGCCACCCCGATCTGCGAGGCCACGATCCAGCCGCGCCGCCGCCCCAGCAGGCGGCTGAGCACGGGCGCGTCGTAGCGGTCGAGAAAGGGCGCCCACACGAACTTGAGCTTGTAGGCCAGCGTCAGCTCGCTCATCAGGCCGAGGATGCTGATCGGGACCTTCGCTTCCGACAGCCAGGCCGACTGCGTGACGTAAACCAGCAGGAACGGCATGCCCGAGCTGAACCCCAGGCCCAGCATCGCCAGAATGGAGCGGTCGGAGAGCAGGTGGCGCAGGGATGGCCTGCCCGTCTCCTCCGGCACGACGACCTCTTGCATGGCTGGCCTTTCCCGAAGCCGTTTCGTATCCGACGCCCGAAGCTAAGTGGGCGTGGCCGCGTGTCAATCGGGACCGTTGGCACCCGGCTGCGGGTAGCGCAGCACCGCCCTCTGCAGCGGGCGTCGTCCGCGGCATGGAGGTCGCGCCCGAAGATCACCTGCCAGGTGTGCCGGTTGGACACCCGGTAGAATTACATGGCCGCGATCATCAGATGGGGGCGCAGCGGGTCCACCCCGCCGCGGAACACGCCCTCCCGTGCGCCGCGCGCCAGGAGGTCGCGCAGGATGTCCAGCACGGCGGAGTTCCGCAGCGCGACCGCAGGGCTGTCGCGGATATGCTGGGCCTCGTGGATGTTGCCGACCGAGATCAGCCGCACCCAGTCCGGGTACTGGGCGTGGTAGTCGAACACGACGTGCACCAGTTGCCGCATCGCCTCGTGGGGCGGCAAGCAGGCGCCGCCGCCCGCCTCCCCGCCAGGATCAGCGAGCGCAGGCCGTCGCGGGCGTTCAGCCGGGCAGGCGCTGAGCGGAAGTCATCGTTGAACACCTCCAGCGACAACGGCCCGGCGTAGCCCGACGGCAGCACGGCGCGCACGAAGCCGGTCGCGTCCAAGCCTCCCTGGCCGGGGAAGTTGCGGAAGTGGCGGCTCCAGCTCAGCACGTCCATCCGCAAGCGGGGGCATCGGCCAACTGCACGAAGGAAGAGGCGCTCGCCAGGCACCGCCGCCAGCCCGGGCGTCGTCGTCGAGCGCCGCGGGCTGGGTGTTGCTGCACACCAGCATGGTCTCGGCGCCCAGCGCCCCCATCAGGTCGAACTTGCGCTCGGCGCGGTCCAGGTTGCGGGCGCGGCGGCTGCTTCCAGCTTTTCCGGCAAGGTGCCGCTCAGCGCCACGGTGGCGATGCACTTGCGCAATGGCGCCATCATGTTCGGCCCCTTCCCCGATCAGCCGCGCCATGCGCCCGGCCCGACGCAAGGAGGCGGTGCCCGGAACACCGTCCGCTTGTGCATGGTGCCGAGATGGACTTCAACCATCCGCCTCCGGCAGCGGCCACGCCGGCG
>CAXSEX010000344.1:0-5301 GCA_964236415.1 uncultured Acetobacteraceae bacterium
GCCCAGCTGCGCGCCCGGCACGCAGGCGGCGATCAGGGCCGGGTCGTGCAGCGCCGCCCACACCCGGTCCGCCGGCTGCACGAAGCGAAGGCGCTGGCGCAGCCCCTCGGCCACGGACGCGGCCTCCGCGGCGGCTTCCCCGGCCTGCACCGGGCCGAACCGCGCCGCCGGAACGGGCGCCAAGGGCGGGCGGGCGATGTCGGGCCGCTCGTCCAGCACGCGGCGGACCGCGCGCACGATGCCGGCATAGCCGGTGCAGCGGCACAGGTTGCCCGCAAGCTCCAGCCGCACCCTGTCGTCGTCGGCGTCCGGCACGCGGTGCACGATGTCGCGCGCCGTGACCAGCATCCCCGGCGTGCAGTAGCCGCATTGCAGGGCGTGCTCGGCGGTGAAGGCGGCGCGCAGGCGGGCAGTCACGGCGTCCTCCGCCAACCCCTCTATGGTTTGCACCTCCACCCCGTCGCACCCGGCGGCGAAGTGGATGCAGGCCCGCGCCGGCGCCCCGTCGATCAGCACGGTGCAGGCGCCGCACACGCCGTGCTCGCAGCCCGTGTGCGTGCCGGTCAGCAGCAGGTGGTTGCGCAGGAAGTCCGCGAGGTGGGTCCGCGGCTCCACCTCCGCCGCGACGGGCCGCCCGTTGACCCGGAGCGACACGGGCGTCACGCGCCGGCCATCGCCAGGGCGCGGCGCAGGGCGGTAAGCTGCAAATGCCGGTCCACGGGACCGAGGAAGCCGAGCGCCGCCTCCGCCCCTTCCGGCCCGGCCAGCACCAACGGCGGGCCGCCCAGGGCGCCGACCACGACCCGCGCTCCCCCGGCGTCCAGCAGGCACGCGGCCATGGCGTGCGCGAACTCCCCGGGCTTGCGGCACAGCTTGCAGTAGCCCCAGCGCGCCTCCGGCCCGGGCCGCGGGATGCGCACGGCGCGCACCACCTCGCCCGGACGCAGCACCGTGCGGAACGGCCCGGCCACGAAGCGGTCCAGCGCCACCGCGCGCCCGGTGGTCAGCACGGCGGCGCGCAGCGCGGTCAGCGTGACCAGCCAGTCCGCCGCCGGGTCGGCGTGGCACAGGCTGCCGCCCAGCGTGCCGCGGGTGCGGACGGCGCGGTAGGCGATGCCCTCGGCGATGCGCGCCAGCACCGGCTGCCCGGCGATGCGGATGTCCGGGGTCCGCCCATCGGCGATGGCGGCATGGGTGGTCGCGGCGCCGAGGGTGAGCGCGTCCGCCGCGTCTTCCGCCCCGTGCAGTTCCGGGAGGGCCGCGAGCGGCACCACGGTGCCGGGCCGGGCGGCGCGCAGGTTCAGCATCGGCCCCAGCGACTGCCCGCCGCCCATGGCGCAGGCGCCCTCCGCCCCCAGCAGCCGCACGGCGTCGGGCAGTTCGGCGGGGCGCGTCCAGTTGAACGCCGCAGCCTTCATGCTGTCCCTAGCACGGCCGCCACCACGCGCTGCGCCGTGATCGGCAGGCGGTCGATGCGGACGCCCAAGGGGCGCAGCGCGTCGTTCACCGCGTTGGCGATGGCGGCCGGGGGGCCGATGGCGCCGCCCTCCCCGATGCCCTTCTGGCCGAAGCGGGTGTAGGGCGAGGGCGTTTCCATGTGCTCGATCCGCAGTGCCGGCACCTCGGGGGCGCCCGGCAGCGCGTAGTCGGCGAGGGTCGCGGCGCCGGGCTGGCCGGCGGCGTCGAACGCCATCTCCTCCAGCAGCGCGGTGCCGATGCCCTGGGCGACGCCGCCGGCGACCTGGCCATCGACGATCATCGGGTTCACCAGGGTGCCGCCGTCCTCGCAGATGGCGTAGTCCAGGATGCGGACCTGGCCGGATTCGGTGTCGACGCTGACGGTGCAGGCATGGGCGGCGTAGCTGAAGGTGCCGCTGTCGCGCAGCGCCTTGTAGCCGGCCGTCAATTCCAGCCCGCCGGGGTCGGCGTCGTCCGGCAGGTCCTGCGGGCGGCGGTACCAGGTGCGCGCGACCTCCTGGATGGAGACGCTGCCGCCGGGGCCGCGCACTTCCCCGTTCGCAACCACGACCGCGGCGGGATCGACTTGCAGCAGGTGCGCGCCGATCCGGGCGACGCGCTCCGCCAGCGCCGTGCAGGCGGCGGCCACGGCGCCCCCGGCCACCACCATGCAGCGCGACCCCCAGGTGCCGGTCGAGTACGGCGTGAGCGCGGTGTCGCCGTGCACCACGCGCATCCGGGCGACGGGGACGCCCAGGACCTCGTGCGCGACCTGCGCCAGCGTGGTTTCCAGCCCCTGGCCGTGCGACTGCACGCCCACCCGCAGTTCCAGGCCGCCATCGGGGGTGAGGCGCGCCGCCGCCTGCTCCCAGCCCGGCACCATCGGGATGCCCCATCCGGCGTAGACGGACGTGCCGTGCGCCCCCTGCTCGCAGAAGATCGCGAGGCCCAGGCCGGTCCGCACGGGTCCGGTTTCCGCCGCCTGGCCGGCGCGCACCGCGGGCAGGCCGATGGCGGCGGCGGCGCGGCGCAGCGCCTCCGGGTAGTCGCCACCGTCGAAGTGCTTGGCGGTGATGTTGTCGAACGGCATGGCCTCCGGCGGCACCAGGTTGCAAAGGCGCACGGCGTCCGGCTCCAGCCCGGCCTCGGCCGCGATGGCGTCCATCAGCGTTTCCATGGCGTAGGCGACGCCCGACCGCGCGACGCCCCGGTAGGGCAGGATCGGCGGCTTGTTGGTCGCGACCGACCAGGTGACGCAGCGGAACGCCCCGAAGTCGTAGGGGCCGGGCAGGATGCTGGCGATCTGCGCCGCTTCCAGGCAGGCGGAGAACGGGTAGATCGAGTACGCGCCGGCATCCACCGTCGCCTCGCAGTCCAGCGCCAGCAGCCGCCCGGCGCGGTCGGCGTAGGCGGTGAGGTCGTAATGGTGCTCCCGGCAGTTGGCGTTGCCGGTCAGGCTTTCCCGCCGGTCCTCGATCCAGCGGACGGGGTGGCCGAGGCGCCGGGCCAGGAAGCCGGCGACCACCTCCTCCGGCAGCAGGATGCCCTTGTAGCCGAAGCCGCCGCCCACGTCGGGCGCCACCACGCGCACGGCCTCCTCGGGCAAGCCGAGGCAGCCGGCCAGGCCGGTGCGGACGACGTGGGGCATCTGCGTGCTGCTGTGCAGCACGAGCTGGCCCATGCGCCGGTCCCAATGCGCCACCAGGCCGCGGCCCTCGATGGGCGCCATGTGCTGCCGGGCGGTGCGGAGCCTGCGGCGGACAGTGATGGGCGCGCCGTCGCGGGCCTCGGCCGGGCCGAGGTCCACCCGGGTTTCCAGGAACACGTTGTCGCCCCAGTGCGGGTGCAGCAGCGGCGCGTCCTCCTCGCGCCCGGCCAGCATGTCGGACACCGCCGGCAGTTCCTCCAGGTCCAGCACGACCTGCTCGGCCAGGTCCTCCGCCGCTGCGCGGGTGGGGGCGACGCAGACGGCGACGGCCTCCCCCACATGGCGCACCCGGTCCGTCGCCAGCGCGTGCTGCGCCGAGGGCTTGAAGCCCGGCAGGGTGGAGTTGGCGACGATCGGCCCCACGCCGTCCAGGTCGGCCGCGGTGAACACCTGGCTTTCCGCCCCGGGCGGCTTCTGGATGCCGCGGACCCGCGCGTGGGCCAGCGGGCTGCGCACGAAGGCGAGGTTCTGCATGCCCGGCAGGCGCAGGTCGGCGACGAACTCGCCCTGGCCGCGCAGGTGGCGGTCGTCCTCGACCCGGGGGATGGAGGCGCCGATGCCCTCTGTGGGGGTGTTGGCCGCCGGGCGGGGGTGATCCATGCTTGATTTATAAGCATGCTGACGATCTTTGATACAAGCGGGGTTTGCGAGGATTGTCTCAGTTTGTATTTTCGCGCCGGGTGGGAAGCGGCCGTGACCCTCCTTGTCTAGGGCAGTGGCTCAGAGGCTATGCCAGCGTGTAGATGACCAGCCTCAACGCTGGGTCGTCGTTGGCCTGGAAGCTGGAGTACTCGAAACGCAGCGGGCCTTGCGCGGGATGGTGCAGCACCTTCTGCCCGGACGCGACGCCGCGGATGCCGTGCGCCACCCACCAGGCGGCGAACTCGGGACTGCCGCGGCGGAGGCGCCCCAGCAGGTCGAGGAACGCCGGGTCGCCGGCCCAAAGGTCGTGCGTCGCGCGGAACTGCGCCACCATGCGCTGCGCTTCCCCGGCCCACGCCGCTCCGAACAGGCGCCGGGCGTCCGGGTCGGTCAGCACGTAGAGCAGGATGTTGCGGTCCGCCTCGCCCAAGCAGCCGAAGTCGGTGAAGATGCCAGCCGCGGCGGCGTTCCACGCCAGGACGTCCCACCGGCGCCCGGTGACGTAGGCCGGCTGGCTGAGGCTTTCGACCAGGCGCCGGACGGTGCCGGGCACCTCTTCGCGGACAAAGGCGCGGCGGCTGGTGCCGCGTGCCAGCGCCCGCAGGTGGGCGTGCTCCGCGCGGCCGAGCCGCAGCGCGCGGGCCAGGGCGTCAACCGTGGTGACGGATGGGCTGACGTTCCGCCCTTGTTCCAGCCGGCTGTACCAATCCACGCCGATGCCCGCGAGTTCGGCCACCTCCTCGCGCCGCAGGCCCGGCGTCCGGCGCCGGCGCCCGTTCGGGAACCCCGCCGCCTCGGGGCTTAGCTTCTCCCGCCGCGAGCGAAGGAAGTCGCCGAGTTCGCTTCGGCCCGGGTCCGCCATCACCGTCCCCCTTTCGCCAAGGATGCACTCATTCATCCCAGGATAATGCCGGGCCTGGATGTGGGAGGGAAGCCTGCGAGGATGGCCCGGTCCAAGGCAGGGTGGGATGGCAATGAAAGCAGCAGTCTTGAATGCGTGGGGATCGCCGCTCTCCTATGGAACCCTGCCCGACCCGGTCCTGGGCACGGGGGAGGTCATCGTGGACGTGGTGGCAACCGGTGTCGCGTCCTACGCGAACGAGGTCTTCAGCGGCGAGCGGAAATACATGCTGAAGCTGCCCGTCGCGCCGGGATGCGGGGCCATCGGCCGCGTGCGCGCCGCCGGGCCGGACGCGACGCGCCTTGCCGTAGGCGACTGGGTGTTCTGCGATCCCACCGTACGGTCGCGCGACGGCGGGCTGGCTCCCGACATCACGCTGCAAGGCTGGAGCGCCCGCGGCGAGGGCGGCATGAGGTTGCAGGAGCATTTCCACCAAGGCTCTTTCGCCCAACGGATGCTGGTGCCCACCGAGAACGCCATCCCAGTCGGCCCGGTTGACCCGGCTGATGCGGGGCGGTGGTGCGCCCTGACCGTGCTCCTCGTGCCGTATGGCGGCCTCATGGCGGCGGGGCTGCAAGCGGGAGAAACACTG
>CAXSEX010000345.1:0-5289 GCA_964236415.1 uncultured Acetobacteraceae bacterium
GCCGTGAGCGTGCCGTACATCACCAGGATGGCGTCGGACTTGGCGGCGATCGCGTTCTCGATCTGGCTGACCAGCGCGCCGGGGTCGCCCTTGGCGTCGGTCTGGTTGACCTCCCAGCTTTTATCGAGGCCCGTCGATTTCAGCCATTGCTGGAACCCGGCCCAGCTCCGCTGGTCCGACTGCGCCGACATCTGCTGCGCCACCACGGCGAGCTTCACCGGCTTGACTTGCGCCTGGGCGCGCGCCGGCGTGCTGCCGAGCGCGAACTGGGCAAGCTGCACGCCGCCCGCCGCGGCGGCGGTGAAACCCAGGCCGCCGCCCAGCACGCCGCGGCGGGTCGGCCGGGCGATCAGTTCGTTTGTCATGGTTCTTCCCTCCTCGTTTCTGGTTAGGCAGGCGTTTCTCGTTGAAACAGGCACGGCCCGGCGGCGCGTCATCCGAACAGCGCGGCCACCTCCGCCGGCTGGTCCCAATGCGGGACGTGGCCGGCGTCCTGGATCAGGTGCACCGCCGTGCGGCTGCCCGCCTGGCTCACCTGCGTCCAAGGGATGATGCGGTCCTGGACGCCCCAAACCACGCGGACGGGCATCGCCGCCGCGTGCAGGTCGCCGGTGATGTCGATCTGCTGGCCGCCGTCGTCCGCCAGCGCGTCGGCCAGGCCGACCAGACGGCCGCGGGACAGCTCCGATGCCAGGGCCTCAAGCTGCGCCGCCGTGAGCGCCGCCGGGCGCACCGTGAGCCGGCGCAGCAGGTGCCGCAGCGCCCCGGCGGCCCGGACCCGCACGATGCCGCGCACGAAATCGGCGTCGATCCCGCGGTCAAGGCCCGCCGGCGCCAGCAGGGTGAGCCGCCGCACCCAGCCCGGCGCCCGCCGGGCCACCCGCGCCGCCACCGCGCCGCCGAGCGAGTGCCCGACAAGCTCGACCGGCTCGCCCCCCAGGCGTTCCAGGAAAGCCGTGGCTGCGCCGGTCATGGTTTCGATGTCCGCCGCCTCGATGCCGGTCGCGCCATGGCCCGGCAGGTCCGCCGCGATGGCGGTCCGGCCCGACCGCGCCAGCGCCGCGGCGAGCGAGGCCCAGCTTTGCACGTCCGCCGCCAGCCCGTGCAGCAGCACGATGCGCGCGCCCACAGCGGTTTCCGGCCCCCAGGTCCGGTAGGCGATGCGCCCTTCCGGCAGGTCGAACCCGTGCAGCACGGCGCCGACCGGCGATGCCGGGGCTGACGCCGAAGGGAGCGCGGCCCGCACGTCGGCCGCCTGGATGCGGCCCCGCCGCCCGCCGCCCTTCACGTCCGAAAGTGCCACGCCGTGCTGCCGGGCGACCGACCGCGCCAAAGGGGTCGCGCGCAGGCCGTGGCTGTCGGCAGGTCCGGCCGTCGTCGGCGCAGGCTCCGGGGCCGGTCCTGGCGCCGCGGCCTGCACCGGGGCCGCCGACCCGTCGTCGTAGCGGCACAGCACCGCGCCCACGTCGGCGTCCTCCCCGGCCGGCACCACGATCTCGACCACCACGCCGTCGGCCAGCGCCGGCATCTCCACGACGGTCTTGTCGCTTTCGACCTCCACCAGCGTTTCGCCCCGGCGGAACGCCTCGCCGGGCTGCTTCAGCCATGCGGCGATGCGGCCGGTTTCCATGGTCTCGCCGAGGCGCGGCAGGGTCAGATCGACGATCACCGGCGGAGCATCCGCTTCACCGTGGCCGCGATGAGTCCGGCCGTGGGGATGCTGGCGCTTTCCAGGTCCGGCGACACCGGGATGGGGATGTCCTCGCCGGCGATCCGGACCACCGGGTCCTCCAGGTAGTCGAAGCATTCCTCGCTGATCCGCGCAGCCAGCTCGGCCGCGACGCCCCCGGTCAGCACGGCCTCGCTGACCACCACGGCGCGCGACGTGCGCTGCACGGAGGCGATCACCGTGTCCATGTCGAGCGGGTTCAGCGTGCGTAGGTCGATGACTTCCAGCGAGACGCCCTCCCCCGCCAGCGTGTCGGCCGCGGCAAGGGCGACGTGCACCATGCGCGAGTAGGTCACGAGCGTCGCGTCCTGCCCGGCGCGGCGCACCACCGCCTTGCCCCAGGGCGCCGCGGGCGTGTCGAGGTCGGCCTTCTCCTTGCGGACGTAAAGCGACTTGTGCTCGATGAACACCACTGGGTCAGGCAGCGTCAGGCTGTGGCGCAGCAGGTGGTAGGCGTCCGCCGCCGTGGCCGGCATCGCCAGCCGCAGCCCCGGCGTGTTCATGATCCAGCCTTCAAGGCTCTGCGAATGCTGCGCCCCGGCGGAGCGCCCGGTGCCGCCCTGGGTGCGCAGCACCATGGGCACGCCGATCTGGCCGCCGAACATGTAGCGGATCTTCGCCGCCTGGTTGGCCAGCTGGTCCATCACCAGGCCGAGGAAGTCCACGTACATCAGCTCGGCAACGGGGCGCAGCCCGGTCATCGCCGCGCCCACGGCGACGCCGACGAGGCCTGCCTCGCTGATCGGCGTGTCGATCAGCCGCCCGGCGCCGAACTCGGCGATCAGGTCCTTGGTGACGCCGTAGGCCCCGCCATAGGCACCGACCTCCTCGCCGATGACGACCACGGTTTCGTCCTCGCGCATGGCGTCCTGCAACGCCTTGCGCAGCGCGTCGCGGTAGGTGATCTCGGTCAGCGCCATGGTTCAGGCGGACGCCAAGATGCGGTCGAGGCGGCGTTGCAGCGGCTCCGGCTCCGGCTCGCCGGGTCCGTAAACGTCGCGGAACATGCTGGCGTGCGGCGGCGCCGCCGCGGCGGCGGTGAAGTCGATGGTGGCGTTCATCTCCTGCGCGACCTCCGCATCGAGCGCGTCGAGCGCGGCTGCGCTGGCCAGGCCGCGCTCCACCAGCGCGTCGCGGGCGCGGGCGACCGGGTCGCGCTTGCGGCCAACCTCTTCCTCCTCCGCGGTGCGGTACGGGCTTTTGTCCATGCGGCCGTGGCCGAAGAAGCGGAAGCAGGACACCGACATGAACCCCGGGCGGCCCGCCCGCGCGTCGTCGGCGAGCGCCTGCGCCGTGTGGAACACCGCTTCCACGTCCTCCCCGTCCACCATCTTGGCCGCCAGGCCGAACGCCTCCGCCCGGCGGTCGAACTCGACGGAGCGGGTGGCGAGGTCGATGCGCGTGCCCATGCCGTACTGGTTGTTGACGCAGACGAACAGCACCGGCAGGTCCCACAGCGCCGCCATGTTCATGCTCTCGTACAGCACGCCCTGCTGCATCGCGCCGTCGCCGAAGAACGCGACCGAGATGGCGCCGCTCTTCTGCCGCTTGTAGCTCAGCCCGGCGCCGACCACGTGCGGGATGCCGCCGCCCACGATGGCGTTGGCGCCGAGGTGGCCCAGCGCCATGTCGGCGATGTGCATGGAGCCGCCCTTGCCCCGGCAATACCCGGCGTCCCGGCCGCCGATCTCCGCCATCATGCGCGAGGGGTCCGCGCCGCGGGCCAGGAAGATGCCGTGGCCCCGGTGGTGCGTAGTGAAGCTGTCCTGCGGCTGCATGGCGGCGCCCACCCCGGCGGCGGCGCCCTCCTCGCCGATGGACAGATGCAGCATGGAGCCGGCGGACAGGCCGCGGGCGTAAAGCTCCGCCACCCGCTCCTCGAAGGTGCGGATGCGGCGCATGGTGCGGTAAAGCTCCGCGAGCGGCGTGTTGGACGGGGTCATGGCGGTGCCTCGCGGAGCGGTTTCAGGGCGGGATAGAGCGCGGCGTAGCGCCGGTAGATTTCTTGGTAGCGGGCGGCGCGGGCCGGGTCCGGCTCGATGCGGCGGCCGGGCCGGACCATGGCGGCGATGCCGTCGTCGATGCTGCGGAAGTGCCCGGCGCCAAACGCCGCCAGCACGGCAGCACCCAGCGACGGCGCTTCCGCCACCTCCGGCACCACCACCGGCAGCCCGGCGGTGTCGGCGTGGATCTGCAGCCAAAGCGGCGAGCGCGTGGCCCCGCCGCCGGCGGTGATCTCGGCGGCGCCGCAGCCCGCCTCCGCCATGCGGTCGATGATGGCGCGGGTGCCGAAGCCGATGCCTTCCAGCATGGCGCGGAACAGGTGCGCCGCCGTGTGGTGCAAGGACAGCCCGGTGATGGCGCCGCGCGACAGCGGGTCGGTGTACGGGGTGCGGTTGCCCTGGAAATGGTCCAGCACCAGCAGCCCGTCCGCGCCCGGCTCCAGCCGCGCCGCGGCGGCGTTGAGCGCGTCAAGGTCAATCGCGTCGCCGGTGAGCCGCCGCAGCCAGGCGACGATGGAGCCGGTCGAGGTTTGGCCGCCCTCCAGGATGGTGCGCCCGGGATACACCGCGTCCCCATAGGTGCCCCACAGCCCCGGGACGTGCGCGGTCGCGGTGCCCACCGCGAATTGCAGGTGCGAGGAGCCGGTGATCAGCGCCAGCTGGCCGGGCTTTGACACCGCCAGCCCGATCATGCCGATCAGCGCGTCGGCACCGCCCTGCACGACGAGCACCGTCTCGGCCAGCCCGAGGTGCCCGGCCGCCTGCGCCGTCAACGGCCCGACCACGGCGCCCGGCGCCAGCACTTCCGCCGGCCACTTGGCCCGGAGTTCGCCCAGGTTCAGCCGGTCGAGCAGGCTGTCCGGCCAGCCGCCGGCGTCCGCCCGGTAGTGCCAGCGGATGGACACGTTGTTCAGGCTGGCGGCGCGGCGCCCGGTCAGGCGCCAGGTGAGGAAATCCTGGTACTCGCAGATGGTGTGCGCGGCCCGGAAAACCTCCGGCTCGTGCCGGGCCAGCCACAGCGACTTCGGGATCATCCACTCGGCAGAGACCGGGCCGCGGCCCGCGCCGTTGACCGCAAGCGCCGGGTCGCCCGTGGCGAGCACGGCGTCGGCCTCCGCCCCGGCGCGCACGTCCATCCAGATGATCGCCGGGCGCAGCGGACGCGCCGCCGCGTCGAGCGCCACCACGGTGCAGCAGGTCGTGGCCGTGCACAGCGCATCGACATCCTGCGGGCCGATGCCGGCCGCCGCGATGGCCTGGCGCACCGCCCCGCCCAGCGCGGACCACCACGCTTCCGGGTCCTGCTCCGCCCGGGCGCCGAGGGCGAACTGGGTGTCGTAGGGGGCTTTGGCCGTGGCGACGCTGCGGCCGGCCAGGTCGAACACGGTGGCCCGCAGGCTTTCCGTCCCCCCGTCGATGCCGATGACATGCCCCATGGACGCTGGCCCGTTCCCCTCTGTGCGCTGCACAGGCTCATCCCCTTGTGCGCTGCACATATGCTGTGTGTGGCGACATTTGTTATTAGGCGCAGCTTCGGCAGTTGGCGATACGGATGTC
>CAXSEX010000346.1:0-5268 GCA_964236415.1 uncultured Acetobacteraceae bacterium
CTTCCTGGATGCTTGTATGTGGCGGGGCGCTGGTGGGGTGCGGTCATAATGTCGCTGGGCCTGCTCGGCAACACAGGACACAAGAGAGACCCGGCTTGCTGCGGGTCCTGTCCCAAGATCAAGCGCGGTCCAGCCCGGCGCGGACCTCGGGTTGATCCCAAGCCTGCTGGGCCTAATCTGATCCTTGACCCGGCAAGCGCCGTGATCAAGCTTGCAGGTTCCACTCCGGCACAAGAGGCCCGTCGTGCCCGACCAGACACCCCCCGTCCGCTGGCAGCCGGATCGCACCCCATCCGTGCCGTCCTGGCCCGTGCCGCCGCTGTTCACCGCCATGGGGCGCGGCCTGGTCGGGCGATGCCCGGCGTGCGGGCAGACCCACTGCTTCAACGGCTATCTGAAGGTGGTGCCGGCCTGCGTGGCGTGCGGCGCCCCGCTCGGCCGCTTCCGGGCCGACGACGCGCCGCCCTACTTCACCATCTTCATCGTGGGCCATATCATCGTGGGCCTCATGTTGTGGGTGGATGGCGCTTTCAAGCCGGATCTCTGGGTGCAGGCGGCGCTTTGGCTGCCCGTCAGCCTTGTCCTGACGCTGCTCTTGCTGCGGCCGGTCAAGGGGGCGACGCTCGGGCTGATGCTGAAGCTGGGCATGGCCAAGTCGGACGACGAGTGAGCGAGGACCCGGCTCCGGTCCACCCCAAGGGCCTCACCCGCGTCGTCTTGGCGGGAGAGGCGCTGACGCGGCTCAACCCGCTGCTGGACGCCGACCGGGCGCAGGCGGTCGCCGACTTGGAGTTCGAAAACCAGTTCAGGCTTTGCGGCACGCCCGAGCGGGCGGCGGCGCCGGGTCCCTACGTGCTGCACCTTTCGGTGCAGGAAGGACGGCTGGTGTTCGATGTGCGCGACACCGCCGACGCGCCGCTGCAGATGCTGGTGCTGGCGCTCGGCCCGTTCCGCGGGCTGATCAAGGACTATCAGCTTTTGGTGGACAGCCACATGCTGGCGGTGGAGGAAGGCCGGGAGCAGCGCATCCAGGCCATCGACATGGGCCGCCGCGGCCTGCACAACGAGGGCGCGGCCCTGCTGCGGGAACGGCTGGATGGCAAGGCCAGCATCGACCATGAAACGGCGCGGCGGCTGTTCACCCTGGTCTGCGTGCTGCACCAACGCATCTAGCGGGCGTATCTAGGAACCCACATGAAGATCGACGGCACTCCCTACCGCGCCGTTTGGGTGGACGAGGGCGACCGGTGGTCCGTCCGCGTCATCGACCAAACGAAGCTGCCATGGTCCCTGGACTTCCTGCGCCTCACCACGCTGCGGCAGGCCGCCCATGCCATCACCAGCATGCAGATCCGCGGGGCGCCGCTGATCGGGGTGGTCGCGGCGTATGGCCTGGCTTTGGCCCTGCGCGACGACCCCGGCACGGACGCCATGGAGCGGGCGGCGGGGCAGCTTGCGGGCACGCGGCCCACGGCGGTCAACCTGCGCTGGGCGCTCAACCGCATGCTGACCCGGCTGCGCAACACGGTCGCCGGGCAGCGCGTCGCCACCGCCTATGCCGAGGCCGCCGCCATCGCTGAGGAGGACGTGGAGCAGAACGCCGCCATCGGGCGGCACGGCCTGCCGCTGATCCAGCAGGCGGCGGAGGCGAAGGCGGCGGCGGGACCGCAGGCAAGCCAGCCGGTCAACATCCTGACGCATTGCAACGCGGGCTGGCTGGCGACGGTGGATTGGGGCACGGCGCTGTCGCCCATCTACATGGCGCACGATGCCGGGGTGCCGGTGCACGTCTGGGTGGACGAGACCCGGCCACGCAACCAGGGCGCGGCGCTGACCGCATGGGAACTCGGCAAGCACGGCGTGCCGCATACCGTGATCTCCGACAATGCCGGCGGCCACCTGATGCAGCACGGGCAGGTGGACCTGGCCATCGTGGGCGCCGACCGGGTCACGCGGACGGGGGACGCGGCCAACAAGATCGGCACCTACCTGAAGGCGCTCGCGGCCCACGACAACAGGGTGCCGTTCTGGGTCGCCGCGCCGTCAAGCACCATTGACTGGACGGTCTCGGACGGCGTGCGTGGAATCCCGATCGAGGAGCGCGACGCCACGGAGGTCACAACCGTGACCGGGCGCGGAACGGACGGCCGCATCGCCACGGTCCGGGTCACGCCAACCAGCAGCCCGGTCGCGAACCCGGCGTTCGACGTCACCCCAGCCCGCTTGCTGACTGGGCTGATCACCGAGCGCGGACGGTGCGAGGCGACGGCGGAGGGGCTGCAAGCGATGTTCCGGGATCGGGCATAGCGGCCGGAGCCTCGCGCCATATCCGCATTGATCTCAATAGTTGAAATCATTGCAAAACCATGCCATTGGACGGCGCATGGTTCTGCGCGGCTTGTCGATCCTGCTCGTGTTGGCCGCCTGCGCGACGCGCCCGGCGCCCTCCGTACCGCCTGCGGCGAGCAGCGCGCCGCCTGACACGTTGGTTGACCAGCACGTCGCCGACTTCGCCAGGCGTCCGTTCGAGCCGTTTTCCCGCGCGAACGCGGTCGGCATCGCGTTGCGGGAATGGCGCGGGTTCGGCGCTTTGGTGGACGACGACCCGCCGGACGACAGCCATCCCCTGCCCCGCAGCCTGCGTCCAGACAAGCAGCCGGGCCTGTGGCAGCGGGTGGGCGAGTACTGGTGGCTCGGCCAGGATGCCGGGTCGCGGGAAAGCGGCTGGACGAGCAAGTACGACGAGTTCGGGCAGCTTTACCAGGGCGATGCCCCCGCATGGTCGGCGGCGTTCGTCTCCTACGTCATGCGCCTTGCCGGGGCGGGACGGCGCTTCCCCTACTCGCCGCTGCACGCCGACTACATCAACGCGGCCGTGCAGGGCAACAGCGTGCTGCGCGCGGAGCGTCCCGGAGCCTACGCCCCACAGCCCGGCGACCTGATCTGCGTCAGCCGGGGCAGCAAACGGCCTATGCGGTTTGAGGATCTGTCAGGCGCGCGGTTCTACGGGCACTGCGACATCGTGGCGGCGGTGGCGCCCGGCCAACTCACGACGGTCGGCGGCAACATCGGCGGCGGCGTCACGATGAAGCATGTGCCAACGACCACCAACGGCATGTTGTCCGACGCGGACGGGCGCGTCCTCGATCCGCGGTATGACTGGTTCGTCGTGCTGCGCGTGCTGTATGACGAGTAGCCGTTACTGTTGCCGCCAGGGCAGCGCCTCCGCCTTCCAACCGGCGACGCTGCCGCGGTGGCCATCCTCGTCCGGCGGCCCCTCGAAACCGTCCGCGATGTTGTAAGCATGGGGGAAGCCGGCTGCCTGTGCCGCCCGCGCGGCGGCGAGGCTGCGGGCGCCGCTCCGGCACAGGAAATAGATCTTGTGGGCCGGCGTCAGCCCGGCCTGCTTCATCTGGTCCACAAAGCCTGCATTGACCTGCATCGACGGAAAGATCTGCCAAGGGATCAGCACCGGCTGCTTGTCGGCCGCCGAAAGGTCCGGCAGGCCGACATAGGCCCACTCGACATCCGTGCGGACATCGATGACCTGAGCCTCCGGATCGGTGCGGAGCGCGTCCCAGACCTGCGTTGGGCTGATGTTCTCGACCATGCTGCATTCTCCTGGTGACCAAAGGTGCCCCAGCGCGCCCGAAAGCACAAATTGCAAACAGCGCCCCTATCCAGCAACCAGCGCGTCGATCAGCCGCGCGTAGCCACGCAGGTGGTCCTCCATTTGCAGGTGCCGCTCGGCCCAGGCCCGGGCGCCACGCCGCAACCGGGCGGCCAGCGCAGTGTCCTCAAGCATCTCCTGGACGCACAATGACAAGCCGGCTGGATCGAGAAAGGGCGTGAGAAGGCCCGTCTGGCCGTGGCTCACGAATTCCTGCACGGGTGCGGTATCGCTGACAACGAGGGCGCAGCCGATGGCGAGCGCCTCGCGCAGGGACCACGACGCTACGAAGGGGTAGGTGAAGTACACGTGCGCATCCGACCTTTGCAGCAGGCGTATGTAGTCGGCATAGTCCATCCGGCCGCAAAAATGCACGCGGTCTGGATCAAGCGACGCGCCGACCTCGCGCAGCATGTGTTCCCGCCACGTGCCGTCCGGCAGTCGCGCGCCGTAGCTAACGCCGTCGCTGCCGACCAGCGCGACCTGCACGTCCGGCCGTGTCCGCAGCAGCGATGGCAAGGCGCGCATCATGATGTGGAAGCCGCGGTAAGGTTCAAGGTCGCGGGCGACGTAGGTGATGAGCTTTCCACCGGGCGGCACGACGAGTTGGCCCTGCTGGAAGGCCGTCCGCGCCGCGTCGGGCGCCGGGCAGCAGACGTCGAGGTTGACGCCCTCCGGCAATACATCAATCCGGCCCTGCGCCCAATCGGGATAGGTGGACCGCTGGAAATGCGTCGGGGTTATGCCACGCCCGGGGTTGTCGAGCGCCAGCAGGTTGACCGTGTTCTTGGCGCGCACTCGTGGCAGGCCTTCGGGCGGCGTCTGGAATTCGGGATCGAAGTTAACGTCGAAACCTTTGATGTTGTAGTAGAACTCGTAATAGCCCAGGCTCGGAACGCCGGGCCAGACGTCCGCAAGGTTCAGCATCTCCCCCCAGCCGTGATGGCCGATGATGACGTCGGGCCGAAAGCCCAGCGCCTTGAGGCTCGTCGCCACCTGCGCCACGCTTTGCGCGCGGGCGGTCGCGTGGTCGAACTCCTGTGCGTCGCGGTGGGTGGACGGGTTGAGTTCGCCGGGTCCGCGGTAGGTTGCCTTGCGGACGCCGGCGATAAAGTTTGCGTTTTCCTGAGTGATGAAGATCAGCTCATGCTGGCCCATCGCCGCCAGGTGCCGCAGGACGTGCAGGAACTGGCCAGGAAAGTTCTGGTGGACGAACAGGAAACGCAAGGCGGGCTGTGTGGGTCAGCGGCGGGTCGTGGCTGGAGGCCGCTTGGCGGCCTTGGGCGGGATGGCTGAGGGGGCTGGGGTGGCCGACGCCGCTTTCCGACTGGGCTTTGCAGCGCCGTTTTTCGGCTTCGGCGCTTCCGGCGCTGCTTGCTGCACGTTTTGTGCGGAAGCGGCGGATGCCGCGGCCCGGCCCTGGCCGCGCTTTGCCGCGACCGCGGGCTGCGCCGGGCGGTCAGGGGCCGAGGCATGCGCCCGCTTCAACGGCTCCAGCGTGACCTGAAAGGCTTCCAGCGGCGAAAGGCTGGGCGCCTCACAAGCTTCCCCGTCCGACACGGGGCCGCTTTCCGTGCCGTCCACGAACGAGGCTGAAA
>CAXSEX010000347.1:0-3425 GCA_964236415.1 uncultured Acetobacteraceae bacterium
ATCGCCATGATGCCGCCACGGCGCCCCAGGCCCCCATCCGCCAGGTGCTCGGCGGCAGCGATGAAGTCGGTGAAGGTATTCGGCTTCTTCGCCCCGCGCCCGTCAAGGAACCAGCCCCAACCCTTCTCCGACCCGCCGCGCACATGCGCCGTGGCCCAGATCCAGCCGCGGTCCACCAGGCTGAGGTTGCGGACCGAAAAGGACGGCTCCATCGCCATGCCGTAGGAGCCATACCCATAGAGCAGCAGCGGCGCCGACCCGTCGGCGGGCGTGTCCCGGCGCATCAGCACGGTGACGGGCACCTCCGCCCCGTCCGGCGCGCGGGCGTGCAGGCGGCGGGCGACGTATCGGGCCGGGTCGTGGCCGGACGGGATTTCCTGCGTCTTGCGCAGCGTCGCCGCGTGGCTGTCCATGTCGAAGTCGAACCATTGCCGTGGCGTGGTGGGCGACTCGTAGGTGTAACGCAGCGTGGCGGTGTCGTACTCCAGGCCGCCGCCCAGGCGCAGCACGTACGCCTCCTCCTCCACCGCGATCACATGCTCCCGCCCGGTGTCCCGGCTGGTGATCACGATGCGGTTGTTGGCGTCCACCCGCTCCAGCCGCGCGAAGTGCCCGGCGTAGGCGGCAGTGCCGACGATGAAGCGGCCCGGCTGATGGGCGATCCAGTCCCGCCAATGCGCCCGGCCCGGCGTTGCCTCCGGCGCGCTCACCAGCTTGAAGTCCACCGCCCCGTCCGCGTCCGTGCGGATGACGAAGCGGCCGTCCCAATGCTCCACGTCGTAGCGCACGCCCGTTTGCCGCCGCTCCACCAAGCAGGGCGCTGCCGCCGGGTCGGCGGCGGGGATCAACCAGGCCTCGCTGGTCTGCTGGTCGCCGCAGGCAATGATGAGGAAAGCCCGGGAGTCGGTCTGCGAAACGCTGAGAAAGAAGCCGGGGTCCGGCTCCGCATACACCAGCACGTCGTCGGCCGGTCCGCCCGGCACCGGGCGGCGATAGATGCGCGACGGGCGGCCGTGCTCGTCGCGGAAGGTCCAGAATAGCCAGGCGGCGTCGGCGGACCAAGCGAAGTTGCCGGTGCAATGCTCGACCGCATGGGGCAACAGCGTGCCGGTCGCCAGGTCCTTGATGCGGACGCGGTACACCTCCGACCCTTGGGTGTCCTCGGCATAGGCGAACAGCCTGTGGTCCGGGCTGTGGCGGGCGGCGGCGAGCGCGTAGTAAGGCTGGCCCTGCGCGAGGGCGGCTGCGTCCGCCAGCACCTGCTCGCCGTCCGCCTGCCCCCGCGGCCGTCTGGCGTGCACCGGGTATTGCGCGCCGGGTTCGTAGCGCGCGTAGTACTCCCAAGGGCCGTCGGGGCTGGGGAGGCTCTCCTCGTCCGGCTTCATGCGCCCCTTGATCTCGCCGATGATCTGCCGTTGCAGCGCCTCGGTGTCGGCCAGCACGGCGGCGGTGTAGGCGTTCTCCGCTTCCAGATGGGCGCGGATGTCGGCCCGCAGCGCCGCGGGGTCGTACAGCACCTGCTGCCAGTTCGCGTCCTTCATCCAAGCGTAGTCGTCCGTGCGGACGCGGCCGAGCTGCTCGATGCGCTGTGGCGCCTTGCGGGCGAGGGGTGGGGTCGGGGTCATGCGCCCATAAAGTGGCGGACGCCCCGGCCCGTCAAGCAAGCCCGGTGGCCGGCCGTGGACAGCGGCCCAGCCCGGGCTTAGGCTGGGACGGCCAAGCGCGGCGGCAACCCGGCCGCCCCATGGCGGAGGAAGGAATTCATCATGGCCCCACGCATCAGCCCCGAGGACGCACGGGCACGGCTGATCAAGCGGTCCGACATGGTGGCGTGCAAGGTCGCCTTCATCGACTGCAAGATGCCGGGGTCGGAACGCAAGGAGAACTACTCGCTGGTCGGACCCGGCGTCACCCAGTCGCACGACCAGGTAGTGAACCTGACGGAAGCGCACGGCTTCAGCCTGGGCGTCGCCGCGATGCCGCCGGGCACGGTGAACAACCTGCACGTCCACTTCACGGCGGAGGTGTTCATGATCCAGCGCGGCACCTGGACCTTCCGCTGGGGCGCGGACGGCAAGGACGGGGAGATCCAGGGCGGACCCGGCGACGTCGTGTCCATCCCCACCTGGATCTTCCGCGGCTTCACCAATTCCGGCGCGGAGGACGGCTGGATCTTCACGGCACTCGGCGGCGACGACACCGGGGGGATCATCTGGCACCCCTCCATCCTCGAGACGGCGGCGCAGTACGGGCTGCACCTGACCCGGGACAACATGCTGGTCGATACCGACGCGGGCGTGCCCCGGCCGGCAACGGACGTGCTGATGCCGGCGCTCAGCCCCGAGCAGATCAGCACCCTGCCGCGCTACACGGAAGCGCAGATGGGGCGCCGGGTCGTCAAGGCGGAAGCGCGCGCCTGGTCCGCCCGCGCGCTGCTGGACTCCTGCCTGCCCGGCCACGCGAGCGAGCTGGCGCCGGTGATCGGCCACGGCATGACGGAGGACCGGGAGCACGCGGCGCCCATCAACAACCCGCACGGCTTCTCCATCGAATGGCTGCGCCTGGCGCCGGGCAACCAGGTGGGCCGGCACCGCTTGGCGGAGAAGCAGGTCGCCATCGTGTTCTCCGGCGCTCTCGACATTCTGCTGAACGAACCCGGCGACGAGGTTTCGATGCGGGTCGAGGCGGGCGAATGCTTTTCCACCCCCGGCGGCGCGTGGCGCAGCCTGGCCGCCGCGGGGCACGGTCCCGTGGAGGTCGCGCTGATCACGGCCGGAGACAACCGCAAGCGCCCGGCCTGGGCGCCCGAGATCGTGCGGGATGCCATGGCGCAGGGCTACGGCATCGACCACGACGGCCACGTCGCCCCGCTCGCCCTGTTGCCGCCGCCGACGCGCGCCGCGGTCACGGCGCTGATGACGCAGGTGGCAGCGGAGTGAGATCGCCGGCGCCTCGGCTGCCATGACGCTCCTTTCCCGGCGCGGCCATTTCGACGCGGTGGTGGTGGGTTTGGGCGCGGTGGGCAGCGCCTGCCTGTTGCAGCTTGCCCGGCGCGGCCAGCGCGTGCTGGGCCTCGACCGCTACGACCCGCCGCACGCCTGGGGGTCCAGCCACGGCGGAACGCGCCTCACCCGCTGCGCCGTGGGCGAAGGGGAGGCGTACGTGCCGCTCGTGACCCGGTCGCACGAAATCTGGCGGGAGCTGGAAAGGGAAACCGGCGCCGAGCTGCTGACGCAATGCGGGATGCTGATCCTCGACGGCGCGTCCGGCGCGGCCAGCTACCACGGCAAGGGCGACTTCCTGGGCCGCACGGTTGCCGCCGCCCAGGGCTTCGCCCCTGTCTCCGCGCTGCGCGCAGCGGCCGCCGCCCACGAGGGCGAGGAGTTCGGCGGCGTGCAGACGCGGCCCGGCAACCAGACACCGCA
>CAXSEX010000347.1:3435-5259 GCA_964236415.1 uncultured Acetobacteraceae bacterium
GGTTGCCGCCGCCCAGGGCTTCGCCATCCCGCATGAGGTGCTCGACGCGGCGGGCGTCATGCGGCGCTTTCCGCAGTTCCGCCTGCGTGGCGACGAAACCGGCTATTTCGAGCCAGGCGGCGGCTTCATCCGGCCCGAAGCGTGCGTCGAGGCCCAGCTCAGCCTGGCACGGCGGCACGGCGCCGCCGTGCGCACCGGAACCCGGGTGGCCCGGATCGAGCGCGACGGCGGGGGCGTCTGCATCGTCAGCGAAAGCGGCGACCGCTACCACGCCGCGGAGGCCGTGCTGGCGGCCGGGGCGTGGTCGGCCGGCTTCGCGGGCGCGCTCGCGCCGCACCTTTCCGTCACGCGCCAGGTGTTCCACTGGTTCGAGCCTGCGGACCCGGCGGAATTCACGCCGGACCGGTTTCCTCCCTTCATCTGGGTGCACGGCGACGGTCCCGAGGACAGCTTCTACGGCTTCCCGATCCCGCCGGGCGAGCGGGGTATGAAGCTGGGGACGGAACAGATCTTCTTGACGACGCCCGACCCCGACCAGCTCCGGCGCGAGATTGCCGCGCAGGAAGCGGAGGCGCTGTTCCGCCACCACCTCCACGGGCGGCTGCCCGGCCTGTCGCCGCGGGCGCTGCGCAGCACCGCTTGCATCTACACCAACACGCCCGACGGGGATTTTCTCATCGCGCGTGCCCCGGAGAACGACCGGGTGCTGCTCGTCTCCGCCTGCTCCGGGCACGGCTTCAAGCATTCGGCCGGGCTGGGCGAGGCCGTCGCGCAACTGCTGACCGCTGACGCCGCGCCAAACTTGGCGATGTTCGACGCCGTGCGGCTCGGCGCCGCGGCTGGCGCCATGAGGATGGGGGAGGCGCGGCGATGAGCGGATCGGCCTCCGACGATCCCGGCCTGGCGCCCTCGGCCTACGCGCCGTATCGCGACCCCCGCGACTACATCCTGAGTTGGACCGACGCGATCTGGATCGACCGCGGCCTGGGGCGGCTGCGTGAGCACTACGCCGCGGACGTGAAGGTGCACACGGCGTACGGCGAGACTTACGGCTTCGAACACGTCATGCAGAACTCCTTGCAGAAGTTCGCCGCCTTCCCGAACAGCGGTGGCGGCCATGGCGAGGACGTGATCTGGGAGCAGCGCGGACCCGGCGGCTTCATCAGCTCGCACCGCACGTTCAAGTCCGGCACGCATACCGGTTTCTGGACCTACGGCCCGCCGACCGGGCGGGATTGGGTGTCGCGCACGATCGCGCACTGCTTGGTGCAGGACAACAAGGTCGTGGAGGAGTGGATCGTCCGGGACGAATGGGCGGTGCTGGAGCATCTGGGCCTCGACCCGTACCGCGTCGCCGCCGACCTCGCCGACGCCAGCCCGGTGCTCGGACGTGCGATGGCGCTGGACGGCAAGCAGGGGCCGTTTGCCGGGCGGACCGCGGACCCGGCGCGCGCCGGCATCTCCGGCCCGCGCCCACAGCACTTCGCCGCGGAGTGCGCGCTGGTGCAGGGCCTGTTCGAGGAGGTTTGGAACGCCCGCCTGTTCAACCGGGTGCCGGCCTATTGCGACCGCCAGGTGGTGTGCCACTCCGTGCGGATGCGCCGGGTGCAGGGCATCGACCCCTATCAGGTCGAACTGGTGAACCTGCTTGCGACGTTTCCGGATTTCCGGGTGGAGGTGCGGGACATCGCCGTGCTTGACGGGCCGGAGAATGGCTTGCGGGTCGCGGCGGTGTGGCTGCTGCGCGGCACCTATTGCGGCGTGCCGACCTACGGCCCGGTGACGCGCACGCCGGTCAACGTGCTGGGCATCAGCCATTTCGAG
>CAXSEX010000348.1:0-5244 GCA_964236415.1 uncultured Acetobacteraceae bacterium
CCTCCAGGCGCTGCGCCAGCCCGCGCATCACCACGAGGCCGCGCAGCCCGTCTTCTGGGGCCGCCGGGGCGGCCAGCACGGTTTCGGCGGGATACAGCGCGAGGCGCTCGATCAGCGGCAGCAGGGGCGCCAAGGCGGCTGCCCGGTCGGCGAGGCGCTGCCCGGCCGCGCGGCGGCGCGCGGCCAAGCCTTCGACCTCCGCGGCGAGGCGGGCCACCGCGGCCTCCCCGGCGCGCATCCGCGCCGCGGCGGCGACCCGCTGCCCGGCCAGGCGGCGCTCCTCCGCTTCCGCCCCGCGGGCGCGCTCGGCGGCGTCGCGCCCCAAGGCAGCTTGGGTGGCCTGGGCGCGCTCGGCGTCCCGCACCGTTTGCGCCGGGGCCGCGCCGCACGCCGCGAACCCGATCAACACCAGGCTGATACCAGATGCCCTGTGTCCTGACCGTCCTCTGCTCCTGCCATCGCAAGCGCTGTCGGGGGCAGAAAGGCTGATGAAACCGGCCATCGCAACGAGCGCCGAGTGTCAGCCGTTCAATGCTTGGGCCGAATGGCTATTCTGCTCGTGCATGTGCCGGTAACGCCCTGACGATTTCGGCGCTTGATGAAATACTGGCGAACTCGCCGTTGAGGTTGGAAAGGGTCATGGCGTGGATCGCCTCGGCTGTGTGCTTGTCCCCATCCGGGCCGGTGCGGTCGAAGGTCCAGGTCGCGTCACGCATGAGCCAAGTGTCGAAGCCCAGGTTGCCCGCCATGCGGGTGGTGGTCTCGACGCAGTGGTTCGTGGTTGCCCCGCAGATCACGACTGAGCGCACCCCGGCCTCGCGCAACCGGGCTTCCAGGTCCGTGCCGATGAATGCGCTGTTCACCTCCTTCACCACGACCGGCTCGCCCGCCAACTCGCGTGCCTCGTCCCTGACCGGGTAGCCGGGACCGTCCGGGGCAAACGAGGAGCCGGGCTGGGCGCCACGGTGACGGATATGGAAAACGGGCAAGCGGGCTGCCCGGAAAGCGGCGAGCAAGTCCGCGATGCGAGCCACCGCGTCCGGGTTGTTCCGGCGTTTGCCGGCCGCTTCCCACAAGTCGAAGGCGCGCTGCACGTCGATGACGACCAGGGCGGCACGGGTGGGATTGAGCGTGTTCATGTTTTCCGTCTTGCCTATGCTGCCGGCACCGAGCCGCTTCCGCGCCCAGGCCCGTTTTGTCCCCAAAGGCTGTCGCCAAGCAGCGAGCGCCCGGTCATCTCCGCCGGCTGCGGCAGGCGCAGCAGGGCCAGGAGGGTGGGGGCCAGGTCGGCGAGCCGGCCGTCCTCCAGCGCGCCGTCGTGCCCGGCCAGCATCACCGGCACCGGGTTGGTGGTGTGCGCGGTGTGCGGGCCGCCGGTCGAGGGATCGCGCATCAGCTCGCAGTTGCCGTGGTCGGCGGCGACCAGCAGCACGCCGCCCGCGGCGGCCACCGCGTCCGCGACGCGGCCCAGCCCGGCGTCCACCGCCTCCACCGCGCGGACCGCCGCGGCGAGGCTGCCGGTGTGGCCCACCATGTCGGGGTTGGCGAAGTTGAGCACGATCAGGTCGTAGGTGCCGGACCCGATGGCCGCGACCGCCTTGTCCGTCAGCTCGGGCGCCGACATCTCGGGCTGCAAATCGTAGGTGGCGACCTTGGGAGAGGGCACCATGATGCGGTCCTCGCCGGGAAAGGCAACCTCCTGCCCGCCGTTCAGGAAGTAGGTGACGTGCGGGTACTTCTCGGTTTCCGCCATGCGGAGCTGCCGCAGCCCGGCCTCCGACACGACCTCCCCCAGCAGGTTGTTCATGGGCTGCGAATGGAACAGCACCCCGATGTAGGGCGCCAGCGCGTCGCTGTAGCGGGTCATGCCGAGGGTGGCGGCGAACCGGTAGGACTGGGAGCGGGCGAAGCCGGCGAAGCCCGGGTCGAGCAGCGCGCCGAGCAGTTCCCGCACCCGGTCGGCGCGGAAGTTGAAGCACAGCAGGGCGTCGCCGTCCCGCACGCCGTCGTAGCCGCCGATGGCGGCGGGCACCACGAACTCGTCCGTGACCGCCCGGCCGTAGGCGTCGTCCATGGCGCTGGCGGCGTCGGCGAAGCTCGCGCCGCGCCCTTCCGCCATCGTCAGGTAGGCCTTCTCCACCCGGTCCCAGCGGTGGTCGCGGTCCATGGCGTAGTACCGGCCGCTCACGGTGACGATGCGGGCGCCGTCCGGCAGGGCGGCTTGCAGGCGGGCGATGCACTCCGCCCCCGAGCGGGGCGCCGTGTCCCGCCCGTCGGTGATGGCGTGGATGCGCACCGGCACCCGGGCGGCGGTCAGGATGCGCGCCAGGGCGACCGCGTGGTCCTGGTGCGAGTGCACGCCGCCGGGCGACACCAGGCCCAGGAGGTGGCACACGCCGCCCGATTGCCGCACCGCCTCGATCAAGGCCAGCAGCTCCGGCTTCTGCGCCAGGCGGTTCTCCGCAACCGCGAGGCCGATGCGCGGCAGCTCCTGCATCACCACGCGCCCGGCGCCGATGTTCAGGTGGCCGACCTCCGAGTTGCCCATCTGCCCCTCGGGCAGGCCGACATCCAGGCCGGAGGTGCTGAGAAAGGCGTGCGGCCCCTGCATCAGCCGGTCGAAGGTGGGGGTGTCCGCCTGCTCCACCGCGTTGTCGGCGGCATTCGCCTGCCAGCCCCAGCCGTCCAGGATCACCAGCATCACGGGGCGGGACGGGTCGGGCATGGCACGCTTCTCCTGCGGACACTCCGGTATGGCGAAACTGCGGGATTGCGGCAAGTCACGGCCTGGAGGCGCGGTGGTAGGGGTGGCCGGACAGGATGGACTGGGCGCGGAACAGCTGCTCGGCCAGCAGGACGCGGACCAGCAGGTGCGGCCAGGTCATCGGCCCCAGCGACAGGACGTGGTCGGCGCGGGCGAGCACGGCGGCGTCCAGCCCTTCCGCGCCGCCGACCAAGAAGCACGGCGGGCGCGGTTGGCCCAGCCAACGCTCCAGCAGCCGGGCCAGGCCGTCGCTGCCGGGCGCGGGCGGGCCGAGGTCGAGCGCCACGGCCAGCGCGGGGGCGGGAAGGGCGGCCAGCAGGGCCTCGCCTTCCCGCCGCCTGGCCTCGGCGGGCGCGCCGCGGCCCTCGGCGACCTCGCTGACGGCGAGCCTCGGGCGCAGCCGGGCGTTGTAGCGGTCGAACAGCTCGGCTTCCGGTCCCGGGCGCAGCCGGCCCACGGCGATCAGGCGCACCGAACGGCCGCGGCCGGCGGAACCCGGCCTGGGGTCGCGGCGCTTAGCAGGTCATGGCCGCATCGAATCAAATCCTCGCCTGCCTTCTCCTGGTGCTGCCGACCGTCGCCGCGGCGGCGCCCGAGCGTGCCGGGCCGGCCGGCCTGCCGGTGGTGATGGCGCCGCAGCCCGGCACGGCGCTCGACCGCACCGCCCGCAGCCTGGTCGCCTCCGACCTCCTCGCGGCGCGGCGGGCGGGGGACCGGCCGCTGCTGGTGCTCGGCTCCGTGCGGCTCGGCGCCGCGAGCGAGCGGCCGGCGCTGTTCGTGCAGCTGCAATCGCCGCGGGAATGCGGCTCGCGGGGGTGCAGCACCTCCGCCTTTGCCTGGATCAAGGGGCGCTGGACCAAGGTGCTGGACGACGCCAGCGGGCGGATCGTGCTGCTGCCGACCAAGCACGGCGGCATGTCGGACCTGGCGGCGAACGCCGAACGCTACGCTTGGAACGGCACGGCCTATGCCAGCACCCGCCCGGCGCCCGCCGTCGACCTGCGCCCGCACGCGCCGCGGCAGCGCCATCACTGAGGGTGCTACGACGCGCCGGGCGCGTCCGCGTGCTCGTCGAGGTCCGGCCCCCACATCTTCTCCAGCGCATACAGGGCGCGCGCGTCCGGCTTGAACAGGTGCACCACGATGTCGCCGGCGTCGATCAGCACCCAGTCCGACCCGCCGCTGCCCTCCGTCTGCACGCGCTTCACGCCGATCTCGCTCAGCTTCTCCTCCAGGTGCAGCGCCATGGCGCTGATCTGGCGGTCGGCGAGGCCGGTGGCGATCACCATGCGGTCGGTGAAGGCGGCGCGGCCGGCGAGGTCCAGCGTCACCACCTCCTCGGCCTTGTCGCTTTCCAGGCTTTCGACGATGACGGCCTGCATGCGGTCCAGCCGGTCCCGCTGGTCGGGGGCGGGCGCGGCGGCTTTCGGCTTGCGCGCCCGCGGCCCGGCGGCGGCGGCCTTCTTGCGCGGGGTGCCGGGCGCCTTGGCGGCCTCCGCCAGCGTGGGCGCGGGCTGCGGCGGGCGGCGCTTGGCGGGCGGCTTGGCGCCGGGGTCGGCGGGTTTCCTGGCTATGTCCGTGGTCCTTCGACGATGGGCTGTTCCCTCGGTCCGTCGGCGTCTCCGCGCCGCTTGGGCCTGTGCGGCACGGTGTGCGGCACCGGAGGCCCTGGCGGCAAGGGAAAACCGCCGTTCGCACGGAGCGCCGTGGCCGAGAGCGCGTTCTGCCGCGCCGGCAGGAACGTCCAGGCCGGGGCCGGGCGGTCCGCAAGCGCCGGCGCGGCGCGGGCCGGCAGCAGCGCCGGGCGCAGCCGGTGCGCCGCCTGGCCGGCCAGGGCGCGCCCGTTGTAGCTCGGGCGCGGCATCACCGCGAACGGCACCGCCCGCGCGATGTCCTCCCAGTGTTGCCACCGCGGCAGCTGCACGAGGTTGTCCGCCCCCATCAGCCACACGAACCGCACCCGCGGGAAGCGCCGGCGCAGCGCGCGCAGGGTGTCGAAGGTGTAGCGCGTGTGCAGCCGCGCCTCGATCCCCGTGGCCACGATGCGCCGGCCGTCGGCGATCCCCGCGGCGCTGGCCAGGCGGTCCCCGAGCGGCGCCATGCCGGCCGCCTCCTTCAAGGGATTGCCCGGCGACACCAGCAGCCACACCTGGTCCAGCCGCAGCCGTTGCAGCGCCAAGCGCGCGATGTGCCGGTGACCCGCATGGGCCGGGTTGAAGGAGCCGCCGAGCAGGCCCACGCGGATGCGCCGCCGGTGGCCCCAGGCCGGCACCGGGGAGGCTGGCACCGGGGAGGCCGGCACGGCGGCGGGGTCGTTCAGGGACGCACCTGGCCCGTGCCGATGACCAGGTAGCGGAACGTCGTCAGCTGCTCCACGCCGACGGGGCCGCGGGCATGGGTGCGCCCGGTGGCGATGCCGATCTCCGCGCCGAAGCCGAACTCGCCGCCGTCGCAGAACTGGGTCGAGGCGTTCCACAGCG
>CAXSEX010000349.1:0-5223 GCA_964236415.1 uncultured Acetobacteraceae bacterium
GCCAACCTGCCGAACTATGCGGTGCGCACCACGCTGCGGATGTTTGCGGCCCTGGCCTGCTCGCTGCTGTTCACGCTGACCTACGCGACCTGGGCGGCGAAAAGCCGGCGGGCCGGGCTGGTGCTGGTGCCGGTGCTGGACATCCTGCAATCCGTGCCGATCCTGGGTTTCCTCACCTTCACCGTCGTGTTCTTCCTCAACCTGTTTCCCGGCCGCGTGCTGGGGGCGGAGCTGGCGGCGATCTTCGCCATCTTCACCAGCCAGGCCTGGAACATGGCGTTCAGCCTGTACCAGTCGCTCAAGACGGTGCCGGCGGACCTCGACGAGGCCTCGCGCTCGTTGAAGCTGTCGCCGTGGCAGCGGTTCTGGCGGCTCGAGGTGCCGTTCGCCATGCCGGGCCTGGTGTGGAACACCATGATGTCCATGTCCGGCGGCTGGTTCTTCGTGGTGGCGAGCGAGGCGGTGAGCGTGGGCGACGCCACCTGGAAGCTGCCCGGCATCGGCAGCTACGTGGCGCTGGCGTTGGAGCAGCGGGACATCCGCGCCGTGCTGTATGCGATCCTCGCCATGTTGCTGGTTATCCTGGCCTATGACCAGCTGCTGTTCCGCCCGCTGGTGGCTTGGTCGGCCAAGTTCCGGTTCGAGATGACGGCGTCCGAGGAGGCCGAGGACCCTTGGGTGCTCAAGCTGCTCCGCCGCACCCGGCTGCTGCGCGCCGCGTCGGGCGCGGTGGGCGCGGTTTTCGATGCGTTCGGCGGCCTGCGGCTGTCATTCGGCACCCGGGTGCCGCGGCCGACCGCCCGGGCGGCGTCCCGCGCGGGCGACGCGGCGTTCCTGGTTGTGCTGGCGGCCGGGCTGGCCTTGGCTCTTTGGCAGATCGTGAGCTACGTGTCCGCCTCGCTCGCCTGGTCGGATCTGTTCGAGGCGTTGCAACTCGGGCTGATCACCCTCCTGCGCGTCGTGGTTCTCATGACGCTGGCGACCTTGCTTTGGGTGCCGATCGGCGTGTGGCTGGGGCTGCGGCCGAAATGGGGGCGGCGGGCGCAGCCGGTGGCGCAGTTCCTGGCGGCGTTCCCGGCCAACCTGTTCTTCCCGATCTTCGTCGTGTTGATCGTGCGCTTCAAGGGCGACCCGAACATCTGGCTGACGCCGCTGATGATCCTGGGCACGCAGTGGTACATCCTGTTCAACGTGATCGCCGGGGCCAGCGCCTTTCCTGGCGACCTGCAGGAGGCCGCGCGCAACTTCCGGGTCGGCGGCTGGCTGTGGTGGCGGCGGGTGATCCTGCCGGGCGTGTTCCCGTACTACGTGACCGGCGCCATCACGGCGTCCGGCGGGTCCTGGAACGCCGCCATCGTGGCGGAGGTCGCGAGCTGGGGCAAAACGAGGCTGGTCGCGCACGGCCTGGGCGCCTACATCGCGGAGGCGACGGCCGAGGGCGCCACGGCCAAGGTGGTGCTGGGCGTCGCGGTGATGTCCGCCTTCGTCGTCGCCTTCAACCGCTTGCTGTGGCGCCCGCTGTATGGCTACGCCAGCCGACGCCTGACCCTTTGACAGGAGCCTGCCCATGGACCAGACCCTTGCGGCCGATGACCTGCTGCGGGTGCGCGGCGTGCGTCAATCCTACCACAAGGACAGCAACGCCGACCTGGTGGTGCTCGACAACGTCGATGTGTCGCTGCGCAGCGGGGAGATCGTGGGATTGCTGGGCCGGTCGGGGTCCGGCAAGTCCACCCTGCTGCGCATCATCGCCGGCCTCTTGGCGCCCACCGCCGGGGAGGTGCTGTGGCAGGGACAGGCGCTGCACGGCCCAGCGGCCGGCGTCGCCATGGTGTTCCAAAGCTTCGCGCTGTTCCCCTGGCTCACGGTGCAGGAGAATGTGGAGCTCGGGCTGGAGGCGCTCGGCGTGTCGCGGGCCGAGCGGGAAAAGCGGGCGGAGGCCGCCATCGACCTGATCGGGCTGGGCGGCTACGAGAGCGCCTACCCCAAGGAATTGTCGGGCGGCATGCGGCAGCGCGTCGGCCTGGCCCGCGCGCTCGTGGTGCATCCGGACCTGCTGCTGATGGACGAGCCGTTCAGCGCGCTCGACGTGCTGACCGCGGAAACGCTGCGCACCGACCTGATCGACCTGTGGAGCGAGGGCAAGCTGCCGGTCAAGTCGCTGCTGATGGTCACGCACAACATCGAGGAGGCGGTGCTGATGTGCGACCGCATCCTGGTGTTCAGCTCCAACCCCGGCCGGGTCGCGAGCGAGCTGCGCGTGCCGTTCCCGCACCCGCGCAACCGGCACGACCCGGCGTTCCGGCAGATGGTGGACGACATCTACGCGCTGATGACCCGGCGCGCGCCGGCGCTCCGCACCGCGGCGGCGCCCGCGCCCACCATGGCGATGCGGCTGCACCGGGTCTCGACCAACCTGCTCGCCGGCCTTGCCGAGACCGTCGCGGCGGCGCCGTATCGCGGACGCGCCGACCTGCCGGCGCTGGCAGGATCGCTGCAGCTTGAGTTGGACGACCTGCTGCCGATGGGGGAGGCATTGCAGCTTCTCGGCCTGGCCATGCTGGAGGAGGGCGACCTGCGCCTTCTGGACCGCGGCCGGGTGTTCGTGGAGGCCGACACCGACGCCCGCAAGCAGATCTTCGGGGAGGCGCTGCGGGCCAACGTGCCGCTGGTGGCGCAGATCCGCCATGTGCTGGACGAGCGCCCGAACCACCGCGCGTCCGCGGTGCGCTTCCGCGACGAGCTGGAGGACTTCATGTCCCCGGACTACGCCGAGGACACGCTTTCGGCGGCGATCTCCTGGGGCCGCTACGCCGAGCTGTACTCTTATGACGAGGAGGCGGATCAGTTCTTCCTGGACGAGGAGGAGTGACGGGCGGCATCGTGACCCGTCCCGCCCCGGAGTTCGCCATGCCCACCCGCCGCACCCTGCTCGCCACGCCGCTGATCTGGGCCAACGCCTTCGGCCCGGCCTGGGCCGACACGCCCCGGGACACGGTGGTGATGGCGAAGCGCATCGACGACATCATCAGCCTCGACCCGCAGGAAAGCTTCGAGTACTCCGGCTCCGAGATCTGCGGCAACGTGTA
Organism: uncultured Acetobacteraceae bacterium; assembly: GCA_964236415.1. Taxonomy (GTDB): domain Bacteria; phylum Pseudomonadota; class Alphaproteobacteria; order Acetobacterales; family Acetobacteraceae; genus CAHJXG01. The sequence continues at coordinate 3,090 of CAXSEX010000349.1, forward strand.
TGACAAGCTCGTCAACCCCGACGACGAGGACCCCACGCGGATCAACCCCATGCTGGCCGAAAGCTGGTCCGCGAGCGAGGACGGCCGGACCTGGACCTTCCGGCTGCGCGGCGACCGCAAGTTCGCCAGCGGCGCGCCGGTCACGGCGGAGGATGCGGCGTGGAGCCTGCAGCGCGCGGTGATCCTGAACAAGTCGCCGGGCTTCATCATCGCGCAGTTCGGCTTCACCCCTGACAACGTGGCTGCCCGCATCCGCGCAACCGACGACCGCACTCTGGTCCTTGAGATCGCGGAGCGGCAGGCGCCGACCTTCCTGCTGTACTGCCTGTCGGCCTCGGTCGGCGGCGTGGTGGAGAAGCGCGCGGCGCTGGCCCACGCCGCGGGCGGCGACCTCGGCAATGCATGGCTGCGCACCAACAGCGCCGGGTCGGGGCCGTGGGTGGTGCGCAGCGCGCGGGCCAGCGAGGTCGTGATGCTCGACGCCAACCCGTCCCACCCCCAGCCGCCGCGCGCCCGGCGCATGGTCATCCGCCACGTGCCCGACCCGGCGGTGCAGCTCCTCCTCTTGCAGCGCGGCGACGCCGACATCGCCCGCGACCTGCTGCCGGAAGGGGTCAGGGCCGCCCGCGCCGACCCGCGCTTCGAAGTGCTGTCGGAGCCGAAGGCGAGCCTCGTGCACCTGTCCATGAACACCCAGCACCCGGCGCTCGCGAAACCCGAAGTGCGGGAGGCGCTCCGCTGGGCCATCGACTACCGGGGCATCGAGGCCAACCTGGTGGCCGACACCTACCGCATGCACCAGGCGTTCCTGCCCGTGGGCTTCCCTGCCGCCCTGACCGACACGCCATACAGCTACGACCCGGCGCGTGCCCGGGCTTTGCTCGCCGGCGCGGGCTTTCCCGAGGGGATCGACCTCACCTTCGACCATGCGTCCAGCTCGCCGCGGGCGGAGATCGCGCAGGCGTTGCAGGCGCAGATGCGGGAGGCCGGCATCCGGCTGACCCTGCAGGCCGGGGAAGGTCGGCAGGTGCTGACCAAGGTGCGGGCGCGGCAGTACCAGCTTGCCATATCGCTGTGGGGGTCCGACTACCTCGATCCCCACAGCAACGCGCAAACGTTTTGCGTGAACGCCGACAACTCCGACGCTTCCACCAACCGCACCTCCGCCTGGAACTGCGCCTGGGCGGATGCGGACCTCACGGCGCGGGCGCTGGCGGCGGTCAAGGAGGCAGACGCGGGAAAGCGCGTCGCGGAATACCAGGCGATGCAGCGGGACCTGATGGCCCGCGGCCCGTTCGCGATCATGCTGCAGGAGATTGGGATCGCGGCACTCCGCCGCCCGCTCGCCGGCTTCCGGCAGGGGCCATTGGCGGACCGCACGTCGTATGCGCCGATTGCGAAGGGGTAATGCGCTGGCTGTGCTGAGTCCGCGTCAACAAGACCTTGCTGCCATGCCAGGGTAGAAATCGAAGGCACGATCAAGATCTGAGACCCCGACGTGAACATGCGGCAACAGCATGCGTTACCTCAATGTCATGCGGGAGAGATGGCGTCACCAGCCTTTTGGTATCGAGGAGTCAGGGCCGATTGCAACGCTGACGGAGAGTGTGATACAATGTAAACATTGTTTAACATGCAGGTGCAACTATGGCAAAGTCCGTTACCATAGCCGCTCGGGTTGATGCCAATCTTGACGACGAACTTGAGCGGCTGGCCTCCGCTGCCGGGCGCAGCAAGTCATGGCTCGTCAATGAGGCGCTGCGGGCTTACGTCGCCACTGAACAGCAATTCCTTGCCGCCGTGGAAGAGGGCAAGCAGGCGTTGCGAGATGGCCGGACCGTCGATCATCAGATGGTCGTCGCGGCCTTTGAACGGATCGTCTCGCCGCGCCCATGACGATCCGATGGACCCAACCGACAAACGATGATTTCCTGGGGATTGTTGAATGGATCGCGGCTCATAACTTCACTGCTGCCGCGCCGGTCGGTCGGCGCATACTGGCGGCGGTCGAACAGCTTGCAGAGTTCCCTTTCCGTGGCAAGCCGGGCCGTTCGCCAGACACGCGGGAACTCGTGATTTCCGGCCTACCCTATCTGGTCGTTTATGGCATTGAAGCTGACAATCCCCGCTCTGT
>CAXSEX010000350.1:0-4773 GCA_964236415.1 uncultured Acetobacteraceae bacterium
GTTGCGTAGGATGGGTGAAACCCATCGGCAACCGCACACAGGTCGATCAATGGTGCCGCCCGTATAAGCTCCCGGCTGCCGTCAGAAGCCCTCCCGCACCACGTCGCGCGCGAAGTAGCTGAGGATCAGGTCCGCCCCGGCGCGCTTGAAGGCCCCGAGCGTTTCGCGCACCACCCGCCCCTCGTCCAGCGCCCCGGCCGCTGCTGCGAACTTGATCATCGCGTACTCGCCGCTGACCTGGTACACGGCCAGCGGCAGCAGGGTACGCGCCCGGATGCCGGCCAGCACGTCCAGGTAGGCCAGGCCGGGCTTGACCATCAGCATGTCGGCGCCCTCCGCCTCGTCCTCCAGGCTTTCGCGCAACGCCTCCCGGGCGTTCATCGGGTCCATCTGATAGGTCTTCCGGTCGCCGCGCAGGTCGCAGCCGGAGGCGGAGCGGAACGGGCCGTAGAAGGCGGAGGCGAACTTGGTCGAGTACGCCATCACCGGCACGCCCTCGTGCCCGGCGCCGTCCAGCGCCCGGCGGATGGCGCCGATCTGCCCGTCCATCATCGCGGACGGCGCGATCACGTCCGCGCCGGCGTCGGCCGCCACGACGACTTGGCGCGCCAGGTTCTCCAGCGTCGGGTCGTTCAGCACCTGCGCCTCGCCCCAGGCCTGGCCGACCACGCCGCAATGGCCGTGGTCGGTGTACTCGCAGAAGCAGTTGTCGGTCATCACCACCAGGTCCGGCGCGGCGTCCTTGGCCGTGCGCGTCATGCGCGCCAGCAGGCCGTTGGGATCGAACGTGTCGCGGCCCGTGGCGTCCTTGTTGTGGCTGATGCCGAACAGCATCACGGCGCGGACGCCGTCGCGGGCGACCGCCTCGATCTCGCGCGCAAGCCTGGTTTCGGGGATGCGGGACACGCCGGGCATCTCGGCGATGGGCACCGGCGCGTCGATCCCTTCCTCGATGAACAGCGGCAGGATCAGGTCGTTGGCCGTCACGGCGGTTTCCCGCACCAGGGAGCGAAGCGCGTCCGTGCGGCGCAGGCGGCGTAGGCGGGTGGTGGGAAACATCGGTCCTCACGGCGTCACGCCACGGGACACACCCCGGACGGCGCCGCCAGATTGCCCGGCCTTGATGGCAATGGCTAGATCACGCGGAGGTTAGGTCACTCGGGATCAGGACCCGCCATGCCGCCCGGGGTTTCGCCGCGCTTCTTCTGGCTGCCGCGGTTGCGGACGAAGTGGTAGATGCCGATGCCCAGCACAGCCACCAGGGTGCCAAATGAGAGGATAACAGGAAGCGAGAATTCGTGATCCATCGTGAGGTCTCCCGTAGAACATGAAGGCCAGCCGCAAGCAGATGTGGGGGTGCCGGTTCCACCCCGCCCGGCCCATCGCGCGAGTTTGAGCGCGGCGCCGCGACCTGCTAAGCCTCGACCCCATGCAGCCTCGCCCCGAACCGCGCCGGACCTCCGCCTGATGCGCGAGGTTTTCCCGTTTTCCGCCATCGTCGGCCAGGACGAGATGAAGCAGGCGTTGCTGATCGCCGCCACCGACCCAACGGTGGGGGGCGTGCTGGTGTTCGGCGACCGCGGCACCGGCAAGTCCACCGCCGTGCGCGCGCTGGCCAGCCTGCTGCCGGGCATGCCCGTGGTGACGGGATGCCCGTACAATTGCGCGCCGGGGGGCGAGGCGCGGCTGTGCGCGCAGTGCGGGGACCGCGCGCCGGGCGAGGCGCCGCAGCACATGGCCGCGGTGCCCGTGGTCGATATGCCGCTGGGCGCGACGGAGGACCGGGTGGTGGGCGCGCTCGACCTGGAACGCGCGCTGTCCCGCGGCGAGAAGGCGTTCGAGCCTGGCCTGCTTGCCCGCGCCAACCGCGGCTTCCTGTACATCGACGAGGTGAACCTGCTGGAGGACCACCTGGTGGACCTCCTGATCGACGTGGCGGCCTCCGGCGAGAACGTGGTGGAGCGGGAGGGCCTGAGCATCCGCCACCCGGCGCGCTTTGTGCTGGTCGGCAGCGGCAACCCGGAGGAGGGCGAGCTGCGCCCGCAGCTGCTGGACCGCTTCGGGCTGTCGGTCGAGGTGCGGACGCCGGACGACATCGCCGCGCGAATCGCCATCGTGCGCCGCCGCGATGCGTTCGACCGGGACCGCGCCGGCTTCGCCACCGAGTGGCAGGCCGAGGACGCCCGCATCCGCGAGCGGATCGAGGCGGCGCGTCACCTGCTGCCCGCGGTGGAGGTGCCCGACGCGGTGCTGGAGGACGCGGCCCGGCTGTGCATGCGGCTCGGCACCGACGGGCTGCGCGCGGAGCTGACCCTGCTCCGCGCCGCGCGGGCGCTGGCGGCGCTCGACGGCGATGCCGATGTCGGGCGGGAGCATGTGCGCCGGGTGGCGCCGTCCGCGCTGCGCCATCGGCTGCGCCGCGACCCGCTGGACGAGGCCGGGTCCACGACCCGGGTGGCGCGGGCCATCCAGGAGCAGTTCGACGCATGACGGGTGCCCTCGATGACGAGGGCTGGACCGACGCGGCCTGGCGCGACGCGGGGTGGGCGGCGGCGCTGTTCGCCGTCGATCCCGCCGGCACCGGCGTGGCGTTGCGGGCGCTGGCCGGGCCGGTGCGCGTGCGCTGGCTGGCCTCCCTGCGCCGCCTGATGCCCGACGATCCCTTGCGGACGGTGCCGCTCAACATTCCCGATGCCCGGCTGCTGGGCGGCCTTGATCTCGCGGCGACGCTGCAAGCGGGCCGGCCCGTGGCGGCGCGCGGCCTCTTGGCGGAAGCAGAGGGCGGCACCGTGTTGCTGGCAATGGCGGAGCGGCTGTCTGCCGGCGTCGCGGCGCGCATCGTGGCCGTGATGGATGGAGGGGCACACATCGGCGTCGTCTCCCTCGATGAAGGCATGGCAGAGGACGAGCACGCGCCTGGGGCGCTGCGCGACCGGCTGGCCTTCTCCGTGGACCTTGCGGGCATCGGCGCGCGGGCCGCCGACGGTTCGCTGCCCGGCGCGGCGCAGGTCGCGGCGGCGCGGCAACTGCTGCCGCGGGTGCGGGCGGAGGGCGACGTGATCGAGGGGTTGTGCGAAACCGCGGCGGCCCTGGGCACCGCGTCGGTGCGGGCGCCGCTGCTGGCGCTGCGGGCGGCCTGCGCCGCGGCGGCGCTGGACGGGCGGGACCGGGTGCAGGACGCGGACGCGGCGCTCGCGTGCCGGCTGGTCCTGGCGCCGCGCGCCACGGTGCTGCCGATGGCCGAGCCACAACCGGCAGACACGCCGCCCGAACCCCAGCAGCCCGCCGATGCCATGCCGGACGATGCGGAAAGGGACGCGGAGGCGGACGCGAAGCCCGACGCCGCCTTGCAGGACATGCTGATCCAGGCGGCAAGGGCGGCGATCCCCCCCGGGCTGCTGGCGCGGCTGCAGGCGGGGGACAGCCCGCGCTCCCGTGCGCCGGCCGGGGGCGGCGCCGGGCCGCAGCGGGCCGGGCGGCGCGGGCGTCCCGTGGGCACCCGCCCCGGCGATCCCCGCAGCGCCCGGCTCGACCTCCTCGCCACCCTGCGCGCGGCGGCACCCTGGCAGCGGTTGCGCGGGCGCGGCCCGGCGGGACGGGTCGAAGTCCGGCGCGACGACTTCCGCGTGGCCCGCGTGAAGCAGCGGACGGAGGCCACGGCCATCTTCGTCGTCGATGCTTCCGGCTCGCAGGCGTTCAACCGGCTGGCGGAGGCCAAGGGGGCGGTGGAGCTGCTGCTGGCGGACTGCTACGTGCGGCGGGACCGGGTGGCGGTGCTGGCGTTCCGCGGCACGGCGGCGCAGGTGCTGCTGCCGCCCACGCGGTCGCTGGTGCGGGCGAAGCGCAGCCTGGCCGGCCTGCCGGGCGGCGGCGGCGCGCCGCTGGCCGCCGGGATCGACGCCGGCTTCGCCATGGCGGACGGCATCCGGCGCCGGGGCGGCACGCCGACCCTCGTGCTGCTGACGGATGGGCGGGCCAACGTGGCGCAGGACGGCAAAGGCGGGCGGGCGCGGGCGGAGGCGGACGCGATGGCCGCGGCGCGGCAGGTGCGCGCCGCGCGGCTCCTGGCGCTGCTGGTCGATACCTCGCCCCGTCCGCACCCGGCCAGCCAGCGCCTGGCCGCCGCGATGGACGCGCGCTACGTGCCGCTGCCCTACGCCGATGCGGCGGCTTTGTCCCGGGCGATCCGGGCGTGAGTGACCGGCGCGCTTGGCAGCGCGACAGTGACCGGCGCGGCTGGGCGCGTGACGGGCGCGATTGGCCGAACCGGGACGCCAGCCGCTTCGTCCGCGCCGCCGGGCTGATGTGGCACGTGCAGGTCATGGGATCAGGGCCGGTGCTGCTGCTGGCGCACGGCACCGGGGCCGCGACGCACTCCTGGCGGGCGCTGGCGCCCCTCTTGGCCCGGCACTTCACCGTGATAGCGCCCGACCTGCCGGGCCACGGGTTCACGGAAAGCCCTGCCACGGCGCGGCTGTCGCTGCCTGGGATGGCGAAGTCGTTGGGTGGGCTGCTGCACGCGCTCAACGTGCGGCCCGTGCTGGCGGCGGGCCATTCGGCCGGGGCGGCAGTCCTGGCGCGCATGGCGCTGGACGGGCAGATCGCGCCGCGGGGCCTGGTCAGCCTGAACGGCGCCTTCGTGCCGTTGGAAGGGGTGCCGGGGCAGATCTTCTCGCCCTTGGCGCGGCTGCTGGTCGGCCTGCCGCTGCTGCCGCAGCTTTTCGCGTGGCGGGCCAAGAGCGACGGGGCGGTGCAGCAGATCCTGGAGGGCAC
>CAXSEX010000350.1:4783-5196 GCA_964236415.1 uncultured Acetobacteraceae bacterium
GGCCTACGGCGGGCTCGTCCTCACCGGCGTGCTCGTGCTGCGCCTGCGCATGTTCGTCGACGCGATCGTGCGCGGTCCCGACGACGCGCGGGGCGTCGCGCTGTACGGCCGGGTGATCCGCAACCCCGCCCATGCCGCCGCGGCGCTCGGCATGATGGCGCGGTGGGACCTGCACCCGCTGCTGCGCGACCTTCCCCGGCTGGAGGTGCCGCTGCTCCTGGTCGTCGGCGCGAACGACCGCGCCGTGCCGCCCGCGCAGGCCGAGCGCCCCGCCGGTCACCCAGGCCAGTTGCAGGGCGGTCTCGCTGCGCGCGAACGCCTGGGCTCGCACTTCCTCAAGGACGTCGCGCTGCAGCACTGTGTCGAGCCCGAGCTTGCCGAGGCTGCCGAACACACCGCTGGCCACGACGGCG
>CAXSEX010000351.1:0-5190 GCA_964236415.1 uncultured Acetobacteraceae bacterium
ACCGGCAAGATCGGCTTCGTCGGCGGCATGGACATCCCGCTGATCCGCAAGTTCGCCTGCGGCTACGCGGAGGGCGCGCACGCCGTGAACCCGCGCGTGGAGGTACTGCAAAACATGACCGGCTCCACCCCCGCCGCCTGGGCCGACCCGGTGCGCGGCGCGGAGCTGACGCGCTCGCAGATCGAGCGCGGCGCCGACGTGGTGTTCCACGCCGCCGGCGCCACGGGCCTTGGCGTGCTGCAAGCGGCGGCGGACGCCGGCAAGTTCGGCATCGGCGTCGATTCCAACCAGAACATGCTGCACCCCGGCCACGTGCTGACCAGCATGGTGAAGCGGGTCGACATCGCCACCCGCACGGCGCTGGAGACCGCCCGCGCCGGCACCTGGAAGCCGGGCACGCAGGTGCTGGGCCTGTCGGATGACGGCGTGGGCCTGGCGTTCGACGAGAACAACGCGGGCGTGGTCACGCCCGCCATGCGCAGCCGGGTGGATGAGGCGAAGGCCGACATCGCCGCGGGCAAGATCAGCGTGCACGACTACCTGAGCGACAACGCCTGCCCGAACTGACGGTGCCGGAACCGGCCCCGACGCCCGGGGCCGCCCCGCCCGCCCCCAGGGGCGTCCCGCCAGCAATCGAGCTGCGCGGCATCGACAAGCGGTTCGGCGCGGTGCACGCCTGCCAGGCGGTGGACCTGCGGGTGGAGGCCGGCACGATCCACGGCATCGTCGGCGAGAACGGCGCCGGCAAATCGACGCTGATGGCGATCATGCACGGCTTCTACCAGGCCGACGCCGGCGCCATCCTGGTGCGCGGCCAGCCCGCCGCGATCCGCGGCAGCCGCGACGCCATCCGGCTCGGCATCGACATGGTGCACCAGCACTTCATGCTGGTGGAGCGCCTGACGGTGCTGGAGAACGTCCTGCTGGGCGCGGAAGGGGGGGCGCTTCTGGCGCGCGGCGCGGCGCGCGCCCGGGCCGAGCTGGCCCGGCTGGGCGACGCCTACGGGCTGCGCGTCGATCCCCGTGCCCGCATCGAGGACCTGCCCGTGGGCGCGCAGCAGCGGGTCGAGATCCTGAAGGCGCTCTACCGCGGCGCGCAGATCCTGATCCTGGACGAGCCGACCGGCGTGCTGACGCCGCAGGAGGCGGACGACCTGTTCCGCGTGCTGCAGGCACTCCGCGGGCAGGGCTGCACCGTGCTGCTGATCACCCACAAGCTGCGCGAGATCATGGCCGTCACCGACCGCGTTTCGGTGATGCGGGCCGGGCAGATGGTGGCGCACCGGGACACCGCCGCGACCTCGGCCGCCGAGTTGGGCGAGCTGATGATCGGCCGCCGCCTGCCGCCGCCGCCGCCCCGCGCGGCGCCGCGGCCCGGCCCCGCCCTGCTGGAAGCGCGCGGCATCGTGGTGCGGGATGCCGCCGGGGTGGAGCGGGTGCGCGGCATCGACCTCCTGCTGCGCGGCGGCGAGGTGCTCGGCATCATCGGCGTCGCCGGCAACGGCCAGGGCGAGCTGTTGGAGGCGCTGGCCGGCATGCGCGCACCGGATGCGGGGGAAATCCGCCTGCATGGGCGCACGGTGTTCCCCGGACCCGGCTTCGGTCCGGCCGCGCTGCGCCGCCTGGGCCTCGGCCACGTGCCGGAGGACCGGCTGCGCAGCGGCCTGCTGCGCCGGGCCAGCGCCGCCGACACGGCCATCCTGGGCTACCAAGGCGATCCAGCGTATCGCGGGCGGCTCGGCCTGTTTTCGCCCGGGCGGATCGCCGGGCACGGCGCGCGGCTGATGCGGGAGCATGACGTGCGGCCCCCCGACCCGGCGCTGCGCGCTGGCCTGCTGTCGGGCGGCAACCAGCAAAAGCTGATCCTGGCGCGGGAGATCGAGCGCGACCCGTCCGTGCTGCTGGTCGGCCAGCCGACGCGCGGCGTCGATATCGGCGGCATCGACGCGATCCATGGGCGCCTGCTGGCCTGCCGCGCCGCGGGCAAGGCGGTGCTGGTGGTGTCCGTGGAGCTTGACGAGATCCTGGCGCTGGCCGACCGCATCCTGGTCATGTTCGACGGCCGGGTGGTGGGCGAGCTTCCCGCGGCCGAGGCGACAGAGGGGCGCCTCGGCCTGCTGATGGCCGGCATCGGGCCGGAACGCGCGCCCGCGCCCGTCCCCGCATGAGCGGGGCGCCCGCCGCCGCCCTGCCCCGCTGGGTCGATCTGGCATTGCTGCCGCTGTTGAACCTGCTGCTGGCGCTGGCCATCACCGCCGGGCTGATGCTGCTCACCGGCAACGACCCGGCGGCGGCGCTGACCGCGCTGGCGGTGGGCAGCCTCGGGTCCGCCGACGCCATCGGCTACACCCTGTATTACGCGACCGACATGGCGTTTGCCGGGCTGGCCGTGGCGGTGGCGTTCCAGGGCGGCCTGTTCAACATCGGGGCGGAGGGGCAGGCCATCCTGGCCGGCCTGGGCGTGACGCTCGCGGCGCTGAACGGGGAGGCGCTGCCGGCGGCGCTGCTGCTGCCCTTGGCAGTCTTCGCCGGCGCGGCCCTTGGCGCCGCCTGGGCCGCCGTGCCCGGTTGGCTGCAAGCGCGGCGGGGCAGCCACATCGTCATCACAACGATCATGTTCAACTTCCTGGCCGCGTCGCTGCTGGTGTACCTGGTCGTCAACGTGCTGATCGCGCCGGGGTCCATGTCGCCGGAAACGCGGCGCTTCACGGCGGCGGCCGACCTGCCGTCGCTGTCCGCCCTGGGCTTTCCCAGTTCCGCCCCGGTCAACCTCGCCTTGCCGCTCGCCGTGCTGGCGGCGGGGGCGGTGTGGCTGCTGGTGTGGCGCACGCCCTGGGGCTACGCGCTGCGCGTCATGGGGGAAAGCGCCGAGGTCGCCCGCTATGCCGGCATCGACCAGGCGCGGATGACGGTGCTCGTCATGGCGCTGTCCGGCGCGCTGGCCAGCGGCATTGCCGCGAACGAGCTGCTGGGCGCGCAGCACCGGCTGCTGCTGGGCTTCAGCGGCGGCTACGGGTTCACCGGCATCGCGGTGGCGCTCATGGGGCGCAACCATCCGGCCGGCGTCCTGCTGGCCGCCGTGCTGTTCGGCGCGCTGACCCAGGGCGGCGCGGAACTCGCCTTCGAGGCGCCGGATATGCCGTCCGAGATCGTGGTGCTGATCCAGGGCCTGGTGATCCTGTTCACCGGCGCCTTGGGCAACATGCTGCGCCCGGCGCTGCTGCGCGCGCTGCGCCGCCGGGGCGGGTGAGGCGGTGGAGTTGCTCGACGCTGCCCTGCCCGTGCTGGCCGCGACGCTGCGCCTCGCCACGCCGCTGCTGCTGGCCGCCCTGGCCGGCCTGGTGTCGGAACGCGCCGGCATCGTCGATGTGGGGCTGGAAGGCAAGATGCTCGTCGGCGCCTTTGCCGCCGCCGCGGTGGCGGCGGTCACGGGCCACGCCGTGCCCGGGCTGCTGGCGGGCGTCGGGGCGGCGTGCCTGCTCGGGCTGGTGCACGCCTACGCCAGCATCGCGCTGAACGGCAGCCAGGTCGTGTCCGGCATGGCGATCAACATCATCGCCTCCGGCCTGACGGCGACGCTCGCGCTGACCTGGTTCCGCCAGGGCGGGCAAACGCCGCCGCTGCCGCCCGGCGCCCGCTTCCTGCCCGTCGTCCTGCCGGGAACGGAGGCGCTGGCCGGGGTCCCGGTGCTGGGGCGGATCTACGCCACGCTGCTGGGCGGGCAGACGGCGCTGGCGTACTTGGCGTTCGCGCTGGTGCCGGTCAGCGCCTACGTGTTGGGCCGCACCCGTTTCGGCCTGCGGCTGCGTGCCTGCGGGGAGCACCCGGCCGCGGCCGACACCGCCGGGGTGTCCGTGGCGCGGCTCCGCACCGCCGCGGTGCTGATCGCGTCCGTGCTGTGCGGGATCGCCGGGGCGTCCATCGCGACGGCGCAGGGGGCAGGGTTCCAGCGCGACATGGTGTCCGGGCGCGGCTTCATCGCGCTGGCGGCGATGATCCTGGGCGGCTGGCGGCCTTGGCCGACCTTGCTGGCCTGCCTGGGGTTCGGGCTGCTGGACGCGGCGGCGATCCGGCTGCAAGGGGTGGCGGTGCCGGGGATCGGCCAGTTCCCGGTGCAGGCGTTGCAGGCGCTGCCGTATGGGCTGACCGTGGTGCTGCTGGCCGGGTTCGTGGGGAGCACGGTGCCGCCTCGGGCGAGCGGGGTGCCTTATGTGAAGGAGCGTTGATCGGGTCGCGTCAGCGGCCCTGTTGGCTGACCGCATCTGACCCGTGCCGCAGATGTTGGAGGCGCAACCCACCCGGCATGGGCCGCGTGGTCACGTGGTGACCACAAATTCTGGCCGTGCTAAGGCTGGCGTGTCGGTCGTTTCAAAGCATCGGCACTGTCGGGGGACTTGCCATGGAATTTTCGATACGTGAGGTAAAAGCTCGCTTCGCCGAGGCGGCCGCCGCCGCGGCGCGTGGCGAGCGTGTCGTCGTGACCAAGCATGGCCATCCCTTCGTCGAGTTGGTCCCGGCGCATAGGGCGTCCGGTATGGATTTCGATAAAGCGGCCATCGTCCGTCGCGAACTCGGGCTTGATGGTCTCAAGGTGAGTTCGCCGCCCGATTTCGACGACCCGGCTTTCAGCCGGCGCGTGCTTGGCCTGCCGGATTGAGGCTGCTGCTCGACACGCACATCGCCGTCTGGGCGGCGCTGGACCCTGATGCGCTGACAGGTGCTGAGCGCAAGCGGATGGCAGGAGCCGACACGCAGCTTGTGCTCTCGGCTGTGGCCATATGGGAACTCAGGCTGAAGTGGCACAGCTTCCATATCTCCGGCGGGCGAAAAGGTCCCATAAGCCCTGCGGCCGTGGTGGCGTTCGCCGAGGCCATCGCTTGGGAGCTGCTGCCGCTCACGGCCCGTCATGCCGCCGCCGAGCTTGCGCAGCCGCTGGGGCACAAAGACCCGTTCGATGAGTTGCTGCTGGTGCAGGCCCAAGAGGAGGGCATGCGTCTGCTGACCCGCGATGCCAAGCTTGTCGGCCACCCGTTTTCCGTGGGTGGTGGGTAACTTGCCCCCCACTGGCAAGCCGCCCATGATGTCAGCGTCCGTTTAGCGGCTCGGAGTTCCCGATGACCTTTCCGCCGCCCGAGACGGACCGGCGCTACTCCCGCGAGGAGTTCAGGCAATGGTGCGAAGCGCAGCCGA
>CAXSEX010000352.1:0-5156 GCA_964236415.1 uncultured Acetobacteraceae bacterium
GGGTGGGGAGGGGGGGGCCGGGGCGGGCGGGTGGGGGGGGGGGGTCGGGGGTGGGGGGGGCGGGGCGGTCTTTACCCGCCGCGGGGCGGGCGGCGAGGGGGGCGGCGACGGCGGCGGGGCGTTGGCCGGACTACCTGATCCGCGCGGCGTTCCAGGTGGGCCTGTCGTCGCCGATCTTCTATGTCGGGCTGCTGCTGCTCACCGTGTTCGCCGCCGGGCTGCGCTGGTTCCCGGTGGGCGGCTATGGCGACGGGGTGGCGGGGCATCTTTATCACTTGCTGCTGCCCGCCCTCACCTTGGCGCTCAGCTTCTCCGCGGTGATCATGCGCAACCTCCGGGCGGCGATCCTGGAGGTGCTGCAAGCCGAGTTCGTCGATTTCGCCCGCTCGAAGGGCTTGCCGCGCCGGGTCGTGCTGTTCCGCCACGTGCTGCGCAACGCGCTGCTGTCCACCGTGACGCTGGTGGGGCTGCAAGTCGGCGCGCTGCTCGGCGGGGCCGTCATCACGGAGAGCGTGTTCGCCGTGCCCGGCGTGGGCCGGCTGATGGTGGAAAGCATCTTCGCCCGCGACTACCCGGTGATCCAGGCGCTGACGCTGGTGCTGGCGGTGATCGTGTCGCTCGCGTTCCTTGTGACCGACCTGGTGCAGATGTGGCTCGACCCGCGGGTTGCCCGGTGACGCGCCCAGTGATCGGGCGAATGATCGGGCGCGTGCCGGTGCCGCTGCTCGCGGGGGCGGTGATCGTGCTGGCATTGCTGCTCTGCGCCGTGGCGCCCGGGGCCGTGGCGCCCTACGACCCGCTGGCGTTCGACTACGCGGCCCTGCTGCAGCCGCCGGGGCGGGCGCACCTGTTCGGCACCGACCAGTTCGGCCGTGATATCCTGTCCCGCACGATTGCCGCGGCGACCATCGACTTGCAGATCGCGGTCCTCGCCACGGTCGGGCCGCTGCTGATCGGAACGGCGGTGGGGCTGCTGGTCGGCTACTACGGCGGGATCGCCGACGCGGTGTTCGGCCGGCTGGTCGATCTCGTGGTGACGTTCCCGTTCCTGGTCCTCGTGATCGCCATCGTGGCGGTGCTGGGGCCGGGCCTGGGCAACATGTATGTCGCCGACACCGCCGTCGGCTGGGTGTTCTATGCCCGGCTGATGCGGGGCGAGGTGATGGTGCTGCGCGGCCAGGACTACGTGTCCGCCTGCAAGGTGCTCGGCTACGGCCAGGCGCGCATCCTGCTGCGCCACGTCCTGCCGAACGCGGCGCGGCCGGTCATCGTGTACTGGATGACCGACATGGCGCTGGCGATCCTCTTGGGGTCGAGCCTGGGCTACCTGGGCCTCGGCGCGCAGCCGCCGGCGGCGGAGTGGGGCGTCCTGATCGCCGACGGCAAGAACCTGTTCACCCAGGCCTGGTGGGTCGCCGTGTTCCCCGGCTTCGCCATCGTGCTGGCCGGCATCGGCTTCAGCCTGGTGGGCGACGGCGTGGCCGACCTGCTGGACGTGAAGCGGTGACGGCGGCGCCGCTGCTGCGCGTCGAGGGCCTGCGCGTCGGCTTCGCGGCGCCGGGCGGCACGGTGCGCGCCGTCGATGGCGTCAGCTTCGCCGTGGGCGCCGGGGAGATCGTGGGCCTCGTGGGCGAGAGCGGCTCCGGCAAGAGCGTGACGCTCCGGGCCATCACCCGGCTGCTGCGCCGCACCGCCACGGTGTCCGGCCGGGCCGAGTGGCAGGGCCGGGACTTGCTGGCCTTGCCGGAGCGGGCGCTGCGCGCGGTCCGCGGACGGGAGATCGCCACCATCTTCCAGGAGCCGATGGCGGCGCTGAACCCGGTGCTCACGGTGGGCGAGCAGATCGAGGAAAGCCTCGCGGCGCACAGCGGGCTGGACCGCCGGGCGCGGCGGGCGCGGGCGCTGGAGCTGCTCGGCCTCGTGGGCATCGCGTCCGGGGCAGAGCGGCTCCGCAGCTACCCGCACGAGTTCTCCGGCGGCATGCGGCAGCGCGCGATGATCGCCATCGCGCTGGCGGCGCAGCCGATGCTGCTGCTGGCGGACGAGCCGACCACGGCGCTGGATGTCACGATCCAGGACCAGATCCTCAAGCTGCTGACCCGGCTGAGCGCGGAGCTGGGGATGGCGATGGTGCTGGTCACGCACGACCTGGGCGTGGTGGCGGAGACGTGCGGCCGGGTATGCGTGATGTATGCCGGGCGGGTGGTCGAGGCCGGGCCGGTGGGCAAGGTCTTCGCGCGCCCGCGCCACGCCTACACCGCCGCCCTGCTGCGCTCGATGCCGCAAGGGGGCGCGGCGCGTCAGCCGTTGACGCCGATTCCCGGACAGCCGCCGCGGCTCGACCAGGCGATCCCGGGCTGCCCGTTCGCGCCGCGCTGCGGCTTCGTCGAGGCGCGGTGCTGGACGGAGGCGCCGGCGTTCATCGAGGTGGCGCCGACGCAATGGGCGGCGTGCTGGGCGGCGGAGCGGGTGGGGTCGTGCTTGAGCACGCAGGCGGCATCTTGCTGAGCGTGCCGCTGCTGGAAGCCGCGGGCCTCTGCAAGCGGTTCCCGCTGCGGCGTTCGGCGCTTGATTGGGCGCGCGGACGGCCCGCGCCGGCGCTGCGGGCGGTGGACGGCGTGAGCCTCACCGTGCGCCGGGGCGAAACGTTGGGCGTGGTCGGCGAGTCCGGCTGCGGCAAATCGACGCTGGCCCGCTGCCTGGTGCGGCTGCACGAGCCGGATGCGGGCACGATCCAGCTGGAAGGGCAGGACGCCCTGACGCTGACCGGCGCGGCGCGGCGCGCGTACAACCGCCGGGTGCAGATGGTGTTCCAGGACCCGTACGGCTCTCTGAACCCGCGCCTGCGGGTCGGCGACGCGCTGGCGGAGGCGCTCCTGGTGCACCGGGTGGTGGAACGCGCCGCCGTGCCGGCCCGGGTGCGGGCGCTGCTCGACCTCGTGTACCTGCCGCGGGACGCCGCCGGGCGCCACCCGCACGAGTTCTCCGGCGGGCAGCGGCAGCGGGTCGGCATCGCCCGCGCGCTCGCGGTGGAGCCGGCGCTCATCATCGCCGACGAGCCGGTTTCCGCGCTCGACATGTCCGTGCAGGCGCAGATCGTCAACCTGCTGCTTGAGCTGCAGGAGCGGCTTGGCCTCGCGCTGCTGTTCATCACCCACGACCTGCGCCTGGTGCGGCACATCGCGCACCGGACGGCGGTGATGTACCTCGGCCGGATCGTGGAAACCGGCCCGACCGAGGCGCTGTTCGCGACGCCGCGGCATCCCTACACAAGCGCACTGATCGAGGCGGTCCCGCAGGTCGTGCCCGGCGCCCGCCAGCGGGGCGCGGCAGTGCAGGGCGAGCTGCCGAGCGCCATCCGGCCGCCGGCGGGCTGCCCGTTCCACCCGCGCTGCCCAATCGCCGAGCCGCGCTGTGCCACGGTCCCGCCCGCGCTGGTGCCGCGGCGTGCCGAGGGGAACCTCACTTGGCCGGCAGCGTGCCACCTGGCCGGGCCGCCGGGGTAACGGAACCTCCGATTTTTGTCGGCGACTTGGCCGTGGCCCGCGCCGGCCGCATGCCCAGGGTGCTGCGCCACGATGCCCGGGCCTCAGTGGCATAATAGGCCAGCGACGCCATCGGCAGGGCGAACCCGATCCAAGACGCGAGCGGCCAGCCGCCGTGGGCGTAGGCCCAGCCACCCACGGCCGAACCCAGCGCGCCCCCCATGAAGAACGTCGCCATGTAGAGGCCATTGAGCCGGTTGCGGTACTCCGCGCCGAGCAGGAACAAGGCACGCTGGCCGAGCACCAGGTGGGTCGTCACGCCGAAATCGAGCAGCACCCCGGCAGCGACCAGGAGTCCCAAGGCCAGCGTTGACCCGGGCCGGCCGACATGGGTGAGGAGGAACGAGGACGCGGCCAGCAGCATGGCAAGCGCCGTCGCGGCCCGGCTCCAGCCCCGGTCCGCGAGCCGGCCCGCGATGGGTGCTGCGACCGCGCCCGCGATGCCGGCGAACGCGAACCACGCGATGCCCACCTGCGAAAGGTTGTAGGCCGGCCCGGCGAGCAGGAGCGGAACCGTGGTCCAGAACAGGCTGAAAGCGGCGAACAGCCCCGCATGGTACAGCGCCCGCCGCCGCAGAACCGGGGTGGTGCGGGCAAGCCGGGCCATGGACAGCAGCAGGTGCCCGTAGCCGATGCTCGACGCCGGCTGCCGCCTCGGCAGCAGACGGGCCAGGACGAGGCTCACCAGCAGCAGGACCGACGCGGACAGCATGAACACGGCGCGCCAGGATGCCTGATGCGCGATGAGGCTCGCGACGGGGCGGGCCAGCATGATGCCGAGCATCAGGCCGCCCATGATGTTGCCGACCACCCGCCCGCGCACCGCCTCGGGTGCCAGGTGCGACGCATAGGGCACCAGGATCTGCACGGAAACGGAGCTGAGGCCGATGCACAGCGACGCCCCCAGGAACAGCGCGGGAGACCCGGCCAGCGCCGCCCCGAGCAGCGCGGCGATGCCGGCGCCGCCTAGCACCAGGATGAGGCCGCGGTTCTCAAGGAGGTCGCCGAGCGGCACGATCAGCAGCAATCCCAGGCCGTAGCCAAGCTGCGTCAGCGTCACGATCAGGCCCGCGGCGCCGGGCGACAGGCCGAGCGCCGGGCCGATTAGGCCGGCCAGCGGCTGCGCGTAGTAAAGGTTGGCGGCAATCAGCCCGCAGGCGGCGGACAGGAAGACGGCAAGCCGCGTGGTCATCACGGCCGGCGGCCGCGCGGGGTCGGATACATCCGGTGGAGTCATCTCGGGCCTTCTTGCGAACCGGCCCACCCTAACCCACCCAGGCCCCGGCAGGTAGGCGTCGCAGCGTGGTCCAGCCCCCGCGGCCGGTTCCTCCGGCTACGCCCTGGGCAGCCACACCTCGATCGTCCCGCGCGATGGCCGCGGCGAAAAGCTGGAAAAATCCTGCAGCGTCCAGATCAGCCCGGCGTCCGCCATCCATGCGGCGACCTGATGCGCAGCAGGCTCGTCGCCCGCATGGAAGAAACGGATGCTCGGCCGGTCGGGCGCGCCCGCCACGCGGCGGGCCTCGACGGCGCCCAACCGTGGGCCGAGGCCGGCTCGCAGGTGAGCCGACATCGCTTCCGCCCCTTCGGACCCGGCCGGCACATGGATGA
>CAXSEX010000353.1:0-5149 GCA_964236415.1 uncultured Acetobacteraceae bacterium
TCAGGCGACCTCGGCATCCGCCGGGACGGGACGCATGCGAGCCACCTGGTGGTGGAGCACGCGGCCTGCGCCCCCATGCCGTCCGGGATGACGTTCGGGGAAGCGGCGGGCGTGGGCGTGCCGTTCGTGACCGCCATGACGGGCCTGCGCCGGGCGGGCCTGCCCAAGCCCGGCGACGTGGTGCTGGTCATGGGGCTGAACGGCAAGGTCGGGCAGGCGGCGGCGCAGATCGCGACCCGGGCCGGCGCGCGCGTGATCGGCGCCGTGCGCCGGACGGAGCCGTATGCCGGCCATGCGAGCGGGCCTGTGGACGTGGTGGAGGGGTCCGCCGAGGATATCGCCGCGTCCGTCCGGCGCCTCACGGACGGCCACGGGGCGGACATCGTGTTCAACACGGTGGGCGACCCGTACTTCCAGGCGGCGCACAAGTCGCTCGCCATCGAGGGGCGGCAGATCTTCATCGCGGCGGTGCACAGGATCGTCGAGTTCAACATCTTCGAGTTCTACCGCGGGCGGCACACCTATGTCGGCGTCGACACGCTGTCGCTGTCGTCGGTTGCGTCGGGCGCGGTGCTGCGGGACCTGGCGCCGGGGTTCGCGGACGGATCGCTGCGGCCGTATCCAATGGCCGCCGCGTCCTCCTTCCGGCTCGCCGACGCGCGCGCCGCTTATGAGGCTGTCCTCGGCTCCACGCGGGACCGGGTCATCCTGGTCCCGGATGGCCGGGCCTGAAAGGGAAGATGATGGTTCCGCCCAGGGCACGCACGCCGGTTTACCGCTCGCTGTATGCGCAGGTGCTGTTCGGCATCGTGCTGGCGGTGATCGTGGGCAACTTCTTCCCGGCCTTCGCGGTGGACATGAAGCCGCTCGGCGACGGGTTTATCAAGCTGATCCGGATGATGATCGCGCTCGTGGTGTTCTGCACCGTCGTCTCGGGCGTGTCCCACATGGGCGACATGCGCAAGGTGGGCCGGGTGGGCGGCCGGGCACTGATCTACTTCGAGGTGGTGTCCACGTTCGCGCTACTGATCGGCGTCGTGGTGGGCAACGTGCTGCAGCCGGGCGCCGGGTTCAACGCCGACCCGGCGAAGCTCGATGCCAAGGCCATCGCCGGCTACGCCGGCCAGGCAAAAGAGCAGACGATCAGCGACTTCCTGCTCAACATCATCCCCAACACGTTCACCGACGCCTTCGCCCGGGGCGACATCCTGCCGGTGGTGCTCATCTCGCTCCTGGTCGGCTACGCGCTGACGGTGCTGGGCAAGGGGGCGGACCCGGTGCGGGTGTTCATCGACGCCGCGACCTCGGTGGTGTTCGCGGTCGTCAACGTGCTGATGCGCCTGGCCCCCATCGGCGCGTTCGGCGCGATGGCGTTCACAGTGGGACGCTACGGCATCAGTTCGCTCGGGCCGCTGCTGAAGTTGGTGGCGGTGTTCTACCTGACGGCGGCGATCTTCGTCGTGGTCGTGCTGGGGCTGATCGGGCTTGCGTGCGGCTTCAACATCTTCAAGCTGCTGAACTACATCAAGGCCGAGATCCTGCTCACGCTCGGCACCAGCTCGTCCGACCCGGCGCTGCCGACGCTGATGGAGAAGATGGAGCGTGCCGGCTGCTCGCGGCCCGTGGTCGGGCTGGTGGTGCCCACCGGCTACGTGTTCAACACGGACGGCACGAGCATCTACATGACGCTGGCCGCGTTGTTCGTGGCGCAGGCGACCAACACGCCGCTGACGCTTGCGCAGCAGGCGGCGCTGTTCGGGGTCGCGATCCTGACGTCGAAGGGCGCCAGCGGCATCACCGGCGCCGGGTTCATCGCGCTGGTGGCGACGTTGGGCGTGGTGCCGAGCATTCCGCTGGCGGGCATGGCGCTGATCCTCGGCATCGACCGCTTCATGAGCGAAGCGCGCGCGGTGGTGAACATGATCGGGAACGCGGTCGCGACCATCGTGATGGCGCGGCTGGAAGGGGAGCTGGACCGGAACCAGTTGCGCCTGGCCTTGAACGGGCAACTGCCGGACCCGTCGGACTTGCCGGCCGAGTTGGGCACGGCCACGGCGGCGGAGTAAGCGGCGGCTGTTGCGGCCGAGATGGGCCTGCACCCGACGTTGCTGTGCCGGTGAGTGCGGCAGTATGGGGCGAGCGGGGGCAAGGCCGAGGCGATACGGCCACCGCCTCCTGCGTCCAAGCTGCTGCCGGTTCCCACGGCTGACTAGGCGGCCAAGCCAGATGCGGAGCGTCTGTCCGGGATCGCACCTTGCTTGGGGACATACGGCGGGTGCACGTGGGCAGTGGCAGCCGGTATGGAAGTCCTCGCGTGCACACCGCCTTGCGGGCGCGCGGGAGGCAGGCGGGGCGCGGCCGCGTCGAGCGCCTGATGCGCCAGGATGGCGTGCGCGGCCTTGTGGCCCGGCGGCGACAGGTGCAGACGACGGACAGCCGCTACCCTTTCCCGGTTGCCCCCAACCTGCTCGACCGGCAGTTCGCCGCCCTAGCCGCAATACCGTTCACTTTGCGATTGGGATGGCGGCGCTGAAGTCGATCCGCGTGATCGGCTGTGGCGTGCGCGGGCGCAAGGGGTAGCCGCTCATCTTGCGCCTGACCCCGCGCGGCACTTGCCAGCCTCGGGAGCTTGCCACGCGCTCTTCCAGGATCTCGTCCAGCACCTCGTCATGCAGGGCGAGCCTATGCCGGACGTGCGGGCGGAGCAGCGGCCGGTGCCGGACTGGGCGTGGATGCACCGGGAGCTGCGTCGGCCCCCGTGACGCTGGCCCTGCTGTGGGAGGAGTACAGGGCCGCGGCTCGCACTCATCCGCGGTCGGGCGCGCCCTTATCGGCCTGAACCGGCTCACGCTCGCTGAGATTATCGCATGCGCCTGGCTCACGCTCGGTGGTTTCAAGCGCACGATCGGTGGGACGGACTTGCAATCATCGGCTCCGGCGCACACTCGTTGGGACTGAGCCGGGCAAGGAAACGGAGGACTCTTTTTCTGCTTTCGTATCGATATGAGCAAATTCAGAACATGCGCCTACAAGCAGGCGAGTAGCGGATGGGATTGAAGATTTCAGGACTGAACGAGCTTCGCGAGCGCCTCGAACGCCTGCGCCCCGAGGAGGTGATGGCGCGGGCCCTGGCCGAGCAGGCGGAACGGGTGGCGGCCAGGATACGGGACGGCTTGTCGGAGGCGCCAGGCGCCGGGCATGACGAGCCTTGGCTCCGGAGTGGCGCGCTGCGGGACAGCGCGGGGGCGCAGGTGGACGGGCTGCGGGCCGTGGTCGGCAGCAGCGACCCTGCGAAATCGCCTTGGCGATTTGCGCGTGGCCGCGGTGCCTCAAGAGCTGGGCACGGCGCACATGCCGACCCGCCCGTTCCTGGCGCCGGCGGCGGCCATGGGCGAGGAGGTGGCCCGGACGGTGGGGGCTGCGGTGGCGGCGGCGTTGCGGGGCGGCAGCACGGACGCCAACGGCACGGATGCTGACTTGAGCGGGAGTGGCCTGGGCGGCAACGATCCCCCGAGCTGGAGCGGTGCGGGCGCCGGGACCCCCAGGACCAGCAACGGCGGCT
Organism: uncultured Acetobacteraceae bacterium; assembly: GCA_964236415.1. Lineage (GTDB taxonomy): Bacteria > Pseudomonadota > Alphaproteobacteria > Acetobacterales > Acetobacteraceae > CAHJXG01. The sequence continues at coordinate 3,563 of CAXSEX010000353.1, forward strand.
TCACGCTTGCCAGCGGCAAGGACGACCCGCTTCGCGAACTGCGCAAGGACTTGGGCGAGGAAACCCCCGCAGAAGAAGAGGAGGAGATCGAACACGGCAAGTTCAGCCCTTTGCATGTGCCTGGCATCCCGCCCGGGGCAGGCGCATTGCCCTTCGGCCCAGGACGCCCGGACGCAGGAAGCAGCCCTCCGGCCCCAAGGACGGCAAGCCCGCAACCATCGCCGCCGCCCGCGCGGCCAGCGGCGCCTGGTGCAGCACCTATTGGGCCACCTGCCCCGGTAATGCCCAGCAGCCCGGCCGCTCCTCGTCCGACTGCGCCCAGCGGACAGGCACCCAATCCGGCCGGCCAGAGTTTGCCGCCAAACGCGACAGGCCGGCTCAAGCTGGCGGCGCCCGTGCCGAATGCACTCGCCCCCTTGGCACGTCGCCACGATGCCAGCCGCATCACCAAGGACTCGCCCCCCCAAGGCAGAGAACACCATCATCCTGCCCGGCACCGACATCCGACCCGACCTGCAAGCCATCCGCGAGGGCCGGGCGATGCGTGACGGGCAGTACTACGTGGTCAATGGTCGTTACTATGGCATACACGAGGGAGGCAGGGCCTACCCAGTACAAGGTCCTGGTCTCATGACACTCGATCGCGGCGCCTTTCGAGCTTTGGGCATCTACAATAGCCTAGGCGACACACCGGACGCCGAACAGCGGTTGGACCGCCAGGGAATCACTCAAGACCAACGGCGCGCAGCGCGCGCAGCGAGGGGCCAATGACGATCTGGCGTACCGTGTTCGTTGAAGCAGAGGTGGGCATCGTAGGCCTGGCCCGTGGCCTTGCAGGCGCCTTGGACGTGGGCGCGGCGCAGGTCGCAGCCGTGGCAGACACGCCCGACGGGTGGCCCGCATGGGTGAATGGATACGAGGTCGTGGCCGAGATTCGACCCGCATGCGGCGGAGCACGGCTGTTGGCGACGCTGTTCCTGTTTCGCGATCCTACAGCAGTGGAGCGGGTGGACGACGGGGCCGTGATGCAAGCCTTGGCCGACCGCCTGGGCTGCGCCGTGCTTCTGCCCGACGAAGCCGACACAGACCCGTTCAACTACCTGCGCTTCCGCCCGGGGAGCGCTGCGGATCGGGTCAGCCTCGATCCAGACGCGCTGGACGAAGATCCCCCGCGCGTCGTGGTGTTCGGCCCCGCCCGCCCGCTGGTCGAAGTCGCAGCCTAGCCATGGCAGCTTGCACTTACCCGGAGCCAGAGCGCATCCACGGGCCAATTTGCCCATGATCGGTGACAACACCGGCACCGCCTGGCTCACACCGGCAGCCCGGCGACGAGCATCTGCTCGGTCAGCTCGCGGGTGCGGGCGGGGTCGAGCTGGCCTTGCAGGAACAGCCGCACATCGGCCGGCTTGACCCGGAACTCGTCGGCGATGTCCGGCGAACGCCTTCGTTCGACGCTGCGAACGTCGTAACCAAGGGTGTCAGCCGCGGCTCCAGGTCGTCGAGCTGGCGCGACAGCACCGCGTCCACCACGGCCGCATACCGGATCAGGGTGTATCGCCCCTTCAGGCGTCTGCCCCCCACTGTCGC
>CAXSEX010000354.1:0-4598 GCA_964236415.1 uncultured Acetobacteraceae bacterium
ACTACACCATCGCACCCCAAAAGCCCGATACCTGACGCAGTTGCTTCGGCTCAGACCTTAAACAAGATCGACTGCCCCCGGTGGCGCCGGTGGCGACGTGGGTGGAGCGCGTAGCTGCTCGGTGCGGGTGCTGCGGGGCCACGACGCTGGCGCCGGTGCCGGAGGACCTGGAGCCGGGCACGCCGTTCAGCGTCGGCATCGTGCCTTTGGCGATGTATCTGCGTTTCGTGCATGCGATCAGCTACCAGCGGCTGAGCCGGTTGTTGCTGGATCTGTTTTCGGCCTGGCCATCCCGCCGGATGCTCTCGCATCCGGCAGCGAGGGCGCGCTTGATGCGGCGTTCCACCGGGGCAAGCTGCACGTCGATGCCGAGGTGGCTGCCATTCTCACTCGGCTGCGCCGCGCCCGTGTTGTTTGCTCGGACGAGACCAGCGTGCGTTGAGGTGGCTGCACCTGCTGGAACTGGGTCTTCCAGAACGATGAGGTGGTGGTCCACGCGATCCGCCGCAGCCGCGGCGCGGGCGTCGTGGCCGAGGTGCTGGACGGGCACCGGCCGGCGCTTTGGCTGTCTGATCTTTACAGCGTGCAGCGGGGCCGCGCCGAGGAGCGGCAGGTCTGTCTGGCGCACCTGCTGCGCGACTGCACCTACGCCATCGAGGCTGACGGTGCCGTGTTCGCCCCGCGCATGAAGGCGCTGCGCTCCGTGTCAATGACAATGAGACATCGTCTCCCTGGGGATTTGGCTTTGAGGGTGCTGAAGGATGATTTTGTTCATGCCCATGACACAGACCCTGATCGATGCCGAGGCGGGTGCCGCCGTGGATGAGGGCCGGAGGCCGACAGTGGCGGCGCCCGTCTTGGCATCACCTGAGCTTACCGCTCGCCCGCACTGCCGGATCTTCACAGCCCAGGATAAGCTGCGCATTCTGGCCGACACGGATTGTGCGCCTGACAAACCTGTCCGCAGGTGGAATCTGGGTTTGTTACGCTTCGATCAGGTGGAAGCGGTTGGTGGGCAGGGTTTCCAACTCGGCCTTGCGGTCGCCCAGGGTGTCGAAGAAGCCTCGCATGGCTGCCTTGAACTCGGCCAGCGTCGGGCGGTGGGCGTTCCAGAGCGTCTTCTTTTTGAAGAACCACCACAGGCGCTCGATCAGGTTCAGGTTGGGCGCACGCGGCGGCAGGAACACGAGTTGCACCCGGCTGCCGCTGCTGGCCAGCCACTCCCTGACCGCGGCCGCGCGGTTGCAGGTGGCGTTGTCCAGCACGACGCTGATGACGGGCGCCGCCGGGTGCCGCTCGCCCAGGGCGGCGAACAGCGCGATCATCTCTGCCGCCGTGATCCGGTCCGCCTCCTGCGTCACCACGTCCCGGCCCGGCCAGCTCAGCGCCCCGTTCAGCGTGACGTTGACCCGGCCGTGGTTGCTCTCCAGCACCCGCGTCCCGCCGCGTCCCGCCGCGCCCCATCCAGCCGCAGGCAGGGTGGGGATCGTAGGCCGGGTGGGTCGCGTCCACGAAGCGGAGCGGCTTCTCCGGGTCGGCGGCGGCTTGGGCCATCAAGGGGGCGAGCGTGCCCTGGAGGAACGCCCGCTGCGCTTCGGCCTTGGCCGGGATGCACTTTGGCCGCTTGCAGGCAAAGCCCATGCGGCCCAGCCGCTTGGCCATGGCGTGCGGCGTGCAGGTCAGGCCCAGGCGCTCCGCCACGAAGCCGCACACCTCCTTGGCCGTCAGACACAGCCGGGCCGCCAGCTCGGCCCGCAACACCTCGCACTGCGCCTCGCTCAGCACCGGCGCGTGCCCGGCGTAGCCGAGCCGCTCGATGCCCGCCCGCCCGCCGGCCACGAAGCGGCGCCGGCGCTCGCGCACCGTCTCCGCCTCGATGAACCGCGCCTCCGCCACCCGCTCCGCCGTCCAGCCATCGTCCAGGAGCAGAAGCACGTTGATCCGGCGATGCACCGCGCTGTTCAACTGCCGGTGCATCAGCGCCAGGTAGTGCGACCGATCCGATGAGGAAAGCAGCGTGCCAGACATGCCAGCACCGAATCAGACTGCCCCGCGTTGGCGCCAGCAGATTTCATCGAAGTCTAGGTTTGCCGGCAGCCCTTTCGGGCGACCGGTATCAGAGTCGTCTTGGCGCGCGGCCTCAGCCGCAAACGCTGCACGCGCCGCGCGTCGAACCAAGGGGTTCGCCGGGCTTCGCCGACCAGGCGCTGGCCGGGATCTACGCCAGCCTGCTCGACGAGGGCGCCTATCACTGCTCGGTCCCGCTGGGTGCTCTTGCACCCGGCTGCACCATGTATCGCGTCCTCAGCCACAACGGCGAAATCCGCGAGCGCCGCGCGCAGCTCCGCCATCCCGCCTACCAAAAGCCCGAACTCCTGGCAGAGCGTCCGAACGAGGTCTGGTCCTGGGACATCACCAAGCTGATGGGGCCTGCCAAATGGAGCTACTTCCATCTTTACGTGATCCTCGACATCTTCAGCCGCCGGGTGGTCGGATGGTGCGTCGCCGACGCGGAAAGCGCCGCGCTGTTCCGGCCGCTGCTCGATGACGCGATCACCAAGCACGACGTGCCGCCCGGCCAGCTCACGCTGCACGCCGACCGGGGCGGCCCGATGAAAGCCAAGGCGACCGCCCTGCTGCTTGCCGACCTCGGGGTGACGCGCTCGCACAACCGCCCGCACACGTCCAACGACAATCCCTTCTCCGAAAGCCACTTCAAGACCCTGAAGTGTCAGCCGCGCTTCCCCAGCGCTTTGGCTGCATCGAGGCCGCCCGAGGCTTCTGCCGCCAGTTCTTCGATTGGTGTAACGGGGACCACCACGCCGGCATCGGCCTCATGACCCCGGACCAGGTGCGTCACGGCCAGGCCGACGCTGTTCACGCCGCCCGCCAGCAGACCCTCGCACCGGCGCTTCATGCCAACCCGGAGCGCTTCGTCAACAAGCCGCCCACGCCGCCCAACAAGCCGACCGCCGCCTGGATCAACCCGCCTGCACCGAACCGCCGTGCCTGAATGCCGGCCCTGGCACCAATGCACCGGGCGCCAATACACTCACCGAAGCGCTTCATGCCTTTCCCCGGCTGCCCTCTTGCATGCCACCGGCCGCCGTCTCTGCGTTGCGTCTCGCCGGCCCGCTCCCGCCGCAATCCGTTACGTGACATAAAAGACCCGTAGGCCAGTCATCCGATCCTTAACTGTCACGATCACACCAAAGAGCCGACCGCCTCGCTCCGTGTAATGCCGCACAACCAACCCGACTATCCAAGCCTAAATTCCAAACCCGGCCGCATCAAAGTCGTTGACAGGTTCCATGCTGGATCCACGCCGAAACGGCAGACGGTTGGCTCATGGCCGCTGGCTGGCGCTGGCCGCCGTATCTTTGGGCAGCAAAGCCGCCTTCCCGCATGTCCCAAACAGCGCAGGTTCCGAGATGCGCGCTCATATGTCCAGTCGCTTCGCGAGCTGATGCAGCCCGAGAACGGCTGCCACGGCGACCGCGCCCCACAAGGCGTTTCGATGACGGCTGGTGAACACCTCCCAGCTTCGATCACGGGCGCGCTGGTCGAAGCGGCCGTGCGCGGCATAAGGGCCGGGCACAGGATGGAACAAGTTGTTCGGCGCGTCGGCGGGTACTGACTCGTCGGTGAGCTGGCCGGAATAGCCGGCCTTCGCGAGATAGCGGTCGATCAGCCCCGGTGCGATGCGGTTGGCCAGGATGGCTTTCACGGTTGGAAAGCCGATCCATGTTTGCCGCCGAGGATGGAAGGCGGCGAAGTAGATCGCGCGGGCCGGAATTTCCGGCTGGAAGATCGGCGGCACAGGTTGCGCCTTCTTGCCCATCTTGTTGAGCGCCCAGTTGAACTGCGGCGTGTTGACCGCCGGCAGGTCGACCATGCTGATCGCGATGTTGAGCTTGTCATGCAGGATCTCCGAGCGGAGCGCGTCGGTGAAGCCGCGGATTGCGAACTTCGCACCGCAATAGACGGATTGCAGCGGCACTGACCGGTAAGCGAGCGCCGAGCCGACATTCACGATCGAACCACGGTTCCTTGGCGTCATGCGCTTGAGCGCGGCCATCATGCCATGCACTTGGCCGAGGTAGGTCACGTTGGTGGCACGTTGAACCTCGTTGGCCGTCAGCTTGGAGACGGGCGCAAAGACCGTGGCCATCGCGACATTGACCCAAACGTCGATCGGCCCAAGCTCCTGCTCGACGCGCGTTGCCGCTGCCTCGACCGCATCCGCATCGGCGACATCCGTGGGGATGGGCAATGCGCGGACACCAAAGCGACGCGCCTCCGAGGCGGCGCTTTCCAGCCGTTCCGGATCACGCGAAAGCAGTGCGACATCGCAGCCGTTCCGGGCGAACTCGGTGACGGTCGCGCGGCCGACGCCGGCACCTGCTCCAGTGATCACAACGATCTTGCCCATTCCAAATTCTCCTTCGTGGCGGTTTGCGGAAAGCGAAGGCGCTCATCCAGGCGGGCGCAAGTCGGACCGCCTTGTCGGACCAGGCATGGCTGCCGCATTCGTCCTGAACATCACTCGGCGGATCGTGTCCCCGGAGAAAGCGGAGCTTTGCTCCACGCGCGGCAGG
>CAXSEX010000354.1:4608-5145 GCA_964236415.1 uncultured Acetobacteraceae bacterium
AAAACGACGCGCCTTCAACGACCCCAAGGGCAGCATCGGGAACAAGTGCTCCGGCATTCCGACAAGGCTGCCCGTCCAAGCAGAGGCTTAGGGCTTGTTCGACACCGCGGTTCATAGCAGTAGCTGTCGAGCAGGCCCGAGTGCGCGTGCGGCCTGTCAACGGCAAAACCGCCGATCCGCCGAGCATCCCAAGCGTGCCGATCCGGAACCAAGTCGTCTCGTCCATGGCGCCGTCCTTCGAGGTCCGTGTAGCGGCAGCAGCAACTCGGAACAGAAACCCGCGTTGCCCGGTGGTGCGCATACATCGGTGTAAGGTTGGGCAGGGTTGGCCATCGGTCCAGCCGGGACGGAGGCTTGGTTGAACATCCTCGTCGTGGAGGACGACCCGGAAACGGGACGCTTCATCAAGAATGGGCTCAAGCGCCTCGGCCACGACGCGGTGCTCGCCGGCGATGGGGAGAGTGGGCTCGAACTTGCTCTTGCGGAAAGCTTCCACGTCGCAATCGTCGATCGCATGCTTCCCGGGCTTGACGGTCT
>CAXSEX010000355.1:0-5129 GCA_964236415.1 uncultured Acetobacteraceae bacterium
CCGCAACCCCCACCGGACCCACGGGATCAAGCACCGCAGGCTGACACCCAGACAAGGACACACAGGCCAACAAAACGCCAAGGCGGAGGGCGCTGCGACGCACGGCCTGCGCGCGGGGCAGCGACCCGCCCCGCATGGCCCATGGCATGCCCGTCCTTGAAGCTGTGCTCACCATTCCATCCGCCAATCAGATCCCGCCGCGCCTGCATCGACGGCAAAGCGTGGCCGTCACCTTCATACAGCCCGAAGCTGAAGGCGACCCTTCCATTTGTGGTACCCGATCATCTGAGCGTGAACGGCATTTTGGCCAGCGCGCGTCGTCCACTCGCGGCCATGCCGGGATGATTCCGAGAGCCACCCTTGCCCGCCCGCCGCGTCAACCGATCCAGGGTCGTGCCCGGCCCCGCGCCGCCTTGGACGCCGCCACGCGCCGGGGACCGTCAGGCAAGCACCTCCGGCACCTTGTCCGCCGGCGGCGTGTTGCGGGAGCGGCCGATCCGCGGCGTGCCGTCGATCACCACCATGCCGACGCCGGGCAGGTCGCCCAGCCGCACGCTGTCCAGCAGGTCACGCCCGGCCGAGTGCTGCGCCCGGTCGAGCAGCACGAAGTCCGCGGCCCGCCCCACCTCGATCAGCCCGGTGTCCAGCGCGCGCACCCGCGCCGTATTGCCGGTGGCGAAGCAGAACGCCACCTCCGGCGCCACCTCGCCGAGCGAGGACAGCATCGCGACCATCCGCAGGATGCCGAGCGGCTGCACCCCCGACCCGGCGGGTCCGTCGGTGCCGAGGATCACGCGCTCCAGCTGCCCCATCTCCCGCGCCGTGCGCAGGGTGAACAGCGCCGCGCGCTCGTTGCCGTTGTGCACCAGCTCCAGCCCGCGCCGGCAGCCCTCGCAGATGCAGCGGATCTCGCGGTCGGGCAAGGCGGTGTGGCCGCCGTTGACGTGGCCGATCACGTCCGTGTCGGCTTCCAGCACCACGGCGGCGTCGATCAGGCCGGAGCCGGGGATGGACGGCCCGCCGGTGTGGATGGTGGACTGGATGCCGTATTGCCGCGCCCAGGCGACCATGCGCCGCGCTGTGGGGCCGTCCTTCACGCCACCCAGGCCCACCTCGCCCAGCAGGCGCACCCCGGCGTCGGCAAGCTCCTTGAAGTCGTGCTCCTCCATGCCCGGCTCGATCACCGGGGCGCCGGCGTGGATCTTCATGCCGCCGGGGCGGAACGCGGTGAATGCGCGTTGGGCGAAGATCGCCATCGCCTTCAGCCCCACCACGTCCCGCGGCCGGCCCGGCGTGTGCACCTCGCCTGCGGAGATCATCGTGGTGACGCCGCCGTGCAGGGTGGATTCGATCCAGTTCAACTGGCTTTGCCGCGGCGTCCAGTCGCCCGCGACGGGGTGGACGTGGCTGTCGATCAGGCCGGGCGCCAGGGCGCAGCCATGCGCGTCGATGACGGTGGTGGCGCCCTCCGCGTCGATCTCGGACGCGCGGCCGACCGCCGTGATCCGGCCGCCCACGGCGACCACCGCGTCGGCATCCAGGATCGGCCGCCCGATATCGCCGGACAGCAGCAGCCCGATGTTGCGGATCAGCAGCTTTGCGTTCGGATCAGCCGAGACCGTCGCTTCCTGTGCCATGGGATTTCCTTCCAAACCGTGTTCACACTGCCAAATAGCGCCCGTATGTGCCGGCGTCGGCTTGCAGCGCCGCCATGCTGCCCGTCCAGGCCACCCGGCCGCTTTCCAGGATCACCGCCTGCGTCGCGACCTCCGCCGCGAAGTGCAGGTTCTGCTCCGCCAGCAGGATGCTCAAGCCTTCCCGCCGCAGCGCCTGGATCGCGGCGGCCATCTGCTCGACGATCAAGGGCGACAGCCCCTCGCTCGGCTCGTCCAGCAACAGGAGGCGCGGGTTGCCCATCAGGGTGCGGGCGATGGTCAGCATCTGCTGCTCGCCCCCGCTCATGCGCCCGCCGGGCCGCCCGCGCATGGCGCCGAGGTTGGGGAACAGGGCGAACAGCCGCTCCGGCGTCCAGGGCCGCAGCCCCTGCCGCGCCGGCTGCCGGCCCACGTCCAGGTTCTCCATCACCGTCAGCTCCGCGAAGATCCGGCGCTCTTCCGGCACGTAGCCGAGGCCCAGCTGCGCCCGGCGGAACGGCTCCATCCGTGCGACCTCACGGTCCCCGAACCGCACGCTGCCGCTGGCCGGGCGCACCAGGCCGATCAGCGACTTCATGGCCGTGCTCTTGCCCGCGCCGTTGCGGCCCAGCAGGACCGCCACCTCGCCGGGGCCGACAACGAAGCCCACGTCGTGCAGGACGTGCGCCTGGCCATAGAAGCTGTTGAGGCCCTCGACCGCCAGCATCAATCATGCCCACCGTTGGTGGGACGCTCCCCGCCCGTGCGCCCGGCGCCGAGATAGATCGCCCGCACCTGCGGGTCGGCGCGGATGGCCTCGGGGCTGCCTGCGGCGATCAGCGCGCCGCGCGCCAGCACGGCGATGCGGTCGGACACGCCGAACACCACGTCCATGTCGTGCTCGGTGAACAGCACGGCCAGCCCGCGCCCGGTGGCGATGCCGCGCACCAGCTGCATCAGCGCGACCCGCTCCCGCGGCGCCATGCCGGCGGTCGGCTCGTCCATCAGCAGCAGGCGCGGCTCGGCGGCGAGCGCCATGGCCAGTTCCAGCCGCTTGAGGTCGCCGTAGGCCAGCACGCCCGCCGCCCGCTCCGCCTGCGCCGCAAGCCCCACCTGGTCGAGCAACGCCTCCGCCGCTGGCGCCTCCAGCCCGGCGGCGGGCCGCCACCAACGCCAGGTGCCTCGGCGGTGCGCCACGGCCGCCACCTGCACGTTCTCCCGCACGGTCATGGAGGCGAAGGTGGCCGTGACCTGGAACGTCCGCCCCACGCCCAGGCGGCAGATGCGGCGCGGCGGCACGCCGCCGATGTCCCGCCCCGCCAAGCGCACCGAGCCGGCGTCAGGGCGCAACTGCCCACCCACCATGTTGAAGCACGTGCTCTTGCCGGCGCCGTTGGGGCCGATCAGCGCCAGCATCTCGCCCGGCCCCACCGCGAACGACACGCCGTCCACCGCGGCGACGCCGCCGAACGACTTGCGCAGGCCCTCCACGGCCAGCACCGTCACGCGCGCCGCAGCCGGCGCTGCACGGCGCCCGCGATCCCCTCCGGGAACGCCAGCACCAGCAGCACGATGGCCGCCCCCAGAATCAGCCGCCAATACGCCGTCGCCCGCAGCAGCCCGTCATACAGCCCGGTGTAGGCGAGAGCGCCGACCACCGGCCCGGCCATCGTCTGCACGCCCCCGAGCAGCACCATCACCAGCGCGTCCATCGAGCGCGGGATGCTGACGAAGCCGGGGAACACGCTGCCCTTCGCAAAGGTGAACACCGCGCCCGCGAGGCCGGCCGCGGCGCCCGCCACCACGAACGCCGCCAGGCGGATGCGCCGGGTGTCGAGGCCGATCGCCTCCGCCCGCAGCGGCGAGTCACGGGACGCGCGCAGGGCGTAGCCGAACGGGGAATACAGGACACGCTGAAGCACGGCTGCCCCGCCCGCGCAGAGGGTCAGGGCCAGCAGGTAAACCGCGGCCGGGCCGGACACCCAGGCGGGCGGCCACACTCCCAAAATGCCGTTGTCGCCCCCGGTGACGGAAACCCACTGGAACGCAGCCGCCCAGACGATCTGCGCAAAGGCGAGGGTGAGCATGGCCAGGTACACCCCCGACAGCCGCACCACGAACGCGCCGAACAGCGCCGCGGCCACGCCCGCCGCCAACGGCGCCAGCAGCAGCGCCGCCGGCATCGGCACGCCCAGCCACTGCACCGACAGCCCGGCGGCGTAGGCGCCGATGCCGAACCAGGCGGCATGGCCGAAACTCGCCATGCCGCCCGGCCCCATGACGAAATGCAGGCTGGCGGCGAACAGCACCGCGACCGCGGCCTCGGTCAGGATGGACAGCGCGTAGGGGCCGGCCAGCAGCGGCGCGGCCAGCGCCGCCAGCAGGAGCAGCCCCCAGCCGAGCCGCATTCCCCGGGTGGGTGGGCGCACCAGAACGGCGGTCCCGGCCAAAGCGGTCGGCGCCGTGCTGCGGCCCAGCAGCCCGTTCGGCCGCAGCACCAGCACCGCCGCCATCACGACGAACACCAGCACCAGCGTCGCCTTCGGGATCAGCACCACGCCGAACGCCTGCAGCAGCCCGATCAGCAGGCTCGCGAGAAACGCCCCGGCGATGCTGCCCAGGCCGCCGATCACCACCACCACGAAGGCGTCGGTGACGACCGACAGGTCGATGCCGAGGTTGGCCGACCCGTCCGGCAAGCCGAGCGCCCCGGCCAGCCCCGCCAGCCCGGCGCCGAGCGCGAACACGGAGGTGAACAGCATCCGCTGGTCCACCCCAAGCGCGCCCACCATGTCCCGGTCCCACGTCGCCGCCCGCACCAGCCGGCCCCACCGCGTGCGGTTGAACAGGAGCCACAAGGAGGCCAGCACCGCCGGGCCGATGGCGATCAGCACCAGGTCATAGACCGGGAACCGCTCGCCCGCGACGCGGACATAGGCGCGCAGCCAGGGCGGGCGGGAGATCGTGAGGTCGTCCGGCCCCCATATCGCGAGCGCCGCGTCCTGCACGATCAGCACGACGCCGAAGGTCGCCAGCAGCTGGAACAGCTCGGGCGAGCGGTAAAGCCGGCGCAGCAGCCCCATCTCCAGCAGCGCGCCGAGCGCCGCCAGCCCGGCCGCCGTGCCGAGCACGCCGAGCGCGAACCACGCCGGGTCCCGCGGCAAGCGGGTGAGCAGGGTCCAGCCCAGGTAAGCGCCCAGCATGGTCAGGCTGCCATGCGCGAAGTTCACGATGCGGGTCACGCCGAAGATCACGGTCAGCCCCGACGCGACCAGGAACAAGGAGGACGCCCCGGCCAGCCCGGTCAGCGCGTGGACCAGCAGGAAACCCATGCGGGGCCTAAGCAGGCATCCGTGGCTTGTGCCACGAATGCCTGCTTAGGTGTCGTTGAAGACGCATCATTTTACCTGCTCCGTGTAAGCACACTCCGCAGAATGATGCTTAGCGCCGCAACACACGCACCTCGGCGTCCGACGGCTGCGCGTCCTTGCCGTC
>CAXSEX010000356.1:0-5121 GCA_964236415.1 uncultured Acetobacteraceae bacterium
ACGCCTACGCCCACCACATCCAGCGCCTGATGATCACCGGCAACTTCGCGCTGCTGGCCGGCCTTGATCCCGACGAGGTCGATGAATGGTACCTGATCGTCTATGCCGACGCCTACGAGTGGGTCGAGATGCCCAACGTGCGCGGCGTGGCGCTGCATGCCGATGGCGGGATCATGGGGTCGAAGCCCTACGCGGCGTCTGGCGCCTACATCAACCGCATGAGCGACTACTGCCGCGGGTGCCACTACGACGTGAAGCTCGCCGTGGGAGAGCGCGCGTGCCCGTTCAACGCGCTGTACTGGGATTTCATCGACCGGCATTCGGAGCGGTTTGCCGGGAACACGCGCATGGCGATGCCGGTGCGGACGCTGGCGAAGATGGACCCGGCGCGCGTTTCGGCCATCCGGGGCCAGGCGGCGGGGTTCCTGGCGACGATGGACGCGGGGGAGGCGGTCTAACCGCCGCTCGGCAGGTCGATCCAGGACAGGTGCCCGCCCTTGCCGGCCCCGGTGTCGAGGAACACCGCCAGCCCGCCCGACGATCCGGTCCGCCGATAGGGCCGCCCGTCCGTGCTGCGCTGGTCGTGGCCGCAATACACCGTCAAGCCGGCGGGAATGCGGTCCACCCAGCGCAGCACGCGCTCCGGGTAGCCGTCCGGCTGCATCCGGCCCGTCGTTTCGCCGAACAAGGCGCGGGACAGCAGCGGGTCCACCCGGCCAAGCGGCGGCGGCGGCGGCTCGCTCAGCATGGCCGGGTGGAAGCCACCGTGCACAAAGGCGATGTCGCCATGCGCCAGCCAGGCCGGCGCGCTGCTGATCTCGCGCAGCGCGCGGTCGCGGAGCGCGTCGTCCAACTGAGACAGCGTGGCCTGCAGCGCCGGGTCCATCCGCACCGCCTGCCCGGACAGCGCGCGGCCCAGCTTGCGGTCGTGGTTGCCAAGGATGAACAGGCCGCGCCCCTGGTCCATCAGCGTGAACATGGTCCGCAGCACGCCCGCGCTGTCCGGCCCATGGTCGCTGAGGTCGCCGAGCTGCACGACGAACCGGTCGGTGGCCGTCGCCGCGGTGAAGGCGCGGATGTCCCCGTGCACGTCGCCCACCACGCGCAACAGGGCGCCCGCGGGGATCATGCGGCACGCCGCACGGTGGCGCGGTAAACGTCAAGCGCGCGCTGCCGGGCGTGCGGCAGGTCGGCGATGGGGTTCGGGTAGCTGCGGCCAAGCTCCACGCCGGCCTCCGCCAGCACGGCGGGCGGCGCGGACCAGGGCGCGTGCACGAACCGGTCCGGCAGCCGCGCCAACTCCGGCACCCAGGCGCGGACATAGGCGCCGCCGGGGTCGAACCGCTCGCCCTGGCTCACCGGGTTGAACACGCGGAAGAACGGCTGGCTGTCGATGCCGCAGCCGGCGATCCACTGCCAGCTCGTCGCGTTGCTGGCGAGGTCGGCGTCCACCAGCGTGTCCCAGAAATACGCTTGCCCGGCCCGCCATGGCAGCAGGAGCTGCTTCACCAGGAACGAGGCGGCGATCATGCGGACGCGGTTGTGCATCCAGCCGATGTGCCAAAGCTGCCGCATCCCGGCATCAACGATCGGGATGCCGGTCCGGCCGCGCTGCCACGCGCGCAGCTCGGCGCTGTCGTCGCGGACGGCCAGGCCGGCGAACGCCGGGCGCAGCGGACGCTCCGGCATGTGCGGGTGGTGCCACAGCAGGTAGGCCGAGAACTCCCGCCACAGGATCTCGCCCAGGAACACCTCAAGACCCTTGCCGGTCTCCTGCGCGGCCTGCTGCGCCGTGTGCCAAACCTGGCCGGGCGACAGCTCCCCCCAGTGCAGGTGCGGCGACACCATGCTGGTGCCGGGCTGGCCCGGCCGGTTGCGCCCGGTGTCGTAGCCGTGCACCGCCTTTGCCAGGAACCCGGCCAGCCGGTCATGCGCCGCGGCCTCCCCCACCTGCCACGTCTCGCGGAACCCGCCGGTCCAGTCGGGACGGGTCGGCAGCAAACCCCAATCGTCCAAACGGTCCGAGCGGGGCGGGGTGGGGCAGGGGACGCGCTCGGGCGCCGGAGTGGGCGGATGCGGCGCGCCGAGCGCCCGGCAGGTGCGGGCGAACGGGGCGTAAACGCCGTAGATGCCGCCGGTCTTGGTGCGGATGCTGTCCAGGTCGAACAGGGTGGCCGTGCGGTGCAGGCGCAATGCCGCGCCGGCACGCTGCAGCGCCGCGTCCACGGCGGCCTCGGCCTGGCGCGCCCAGGGTTCGTGCATGCGGCCGGCATGGACCTCCGCCGCGCCCACCTCCTGTGCCAAGGCGGGGATTACCTCGGCGGACGGCCCGCGCCGCAGCACGAGCGTGGCGCCGCGCGCCGCCAGGCTCTCGGCCAGCGACGCCAGGCTGCCATGAAGCCACCAGCGCGCAGCGCCGCCCATCGCCCAGGCGCCCGGCGTGTCGTCGTCCAGTACGTAAACCGGCAGCACCGCCCGTCCGCCCGCCAGCGCGGCTTGCAGCGCCGCATGGTCCTGCAGCCGCAGGTCCTGGCGGAACCACACGATAACCGGCGGCCCGCCCTCCATACCCTTGCTCATCCCCGACTCCGTGGGCACAAGGCCCAAATCTGCTCCTTCATAAATGGGTCATGGGGACAGCCGGTCCATAGTACGGCTTCAAACGCCGGCAGTCCGGGGTGATGGCCGGGCTTGGGGCCGGGCGCTGGCGGCGGCCTGCGCCAGGGTGAAGCTGAACAGCCGGTCCTGCCCCAGCAGGAACGCCCGGCCGCCGCGCGGGAACAGCCCGGCGATGGCCGGATGGGCCACGTCCAGCCCGCCGGTGTAGGCGCCCAAGGCCGGCAGCATCAGCCGCCGCGCGTCGGCGACGAAGCACGGCCGGGTCACGGCGCCGGCGCGAGTGGCGATGCTGGCCTTGGGATGGTGATGGCCGCACAGCTCGCCCTGCGCGCCGTGCTCGGCCTGGTGGCGGAACACCAGGGGCCCCGCGGCCCACACGTCGGCGGCTTGGCCGCCCAGCCCACCGGGCGGCGCCGGGTCGTGGTTGCCCAGCACCCAGACGAACGCCGCGGCCTCGGTCAAGCCCCGCAGCCGCGCTGCGTCGCCTGGCGCCATGCGCAGCGACCCGCGGGCGTCGTGGAAGCTGTCGCCCAGCGCCACCACGGTGCGCGGCTGCCATCGCCGCATCAGCGCCGCCAGCCGATCGAGCGTCACCCTTGTGTCCCAAGGCGGCACCAACTGCCCGCGCCCCGCGCAGGCCGACCCCTTCTCCAGATGCAGGTCCGCCACCGCCAGCAGCCCGGCGGCCGGCCACACCACGCCGCCCAGCGGGTCCAGCAGCAGGCGCTCCCCCATGAAATGCAGAGGCGCCGCGGTCATGCGGCCCTCTCCCTCATGCAGATCGTGCCCGCTGGCGCGGCTTGCGCTGCAGGATCGCCAGGTTGGCGCGGTGCACCGGATGCACCCGCATCGGCGCGGTGCTGGACGGCGCATCGCCGGTTGCCTCCGCCACCAGCGCCTCGGTTTCCGCGAGCAGCGCGTCCTCGTCCCCGGCCGTGCGCACCGTTTCCCGCCCGATGTCCAGCAGCACCGGCACCGCCAGCGGCGACACCCGCGACAGCCGCACGTGCCGCACCCGGCCCGCCACCCGCCCGAGCATCCCCGACAGCCGCCCCAGGTCGGTCAGCCCGCCCGCCGCGTCCGCCCGCGTCGCGCGCAGCAGCCCGTGGTCCGGCTGGTGCCGCCGCAGCCCGTCGTAGATCAGGTCGCTGTTCACCGTCACTTGCCGCCGGTTCTTTTCCTGGCCCGGGTGGTTGCGCTCGATCAGCCCGGCGATCACCGCCACATTTCGAAAAGTCCGGCGCAGCATGCTGCTTTCCGCCATCCAGGCTTCCAGGTCGTCGCCCAGCATGTCCTGCTCGAACAGCCCGGCCACGTCGCCAGGTTCGTAGGCCGACCACACGGCGATCACGTAGTCCGTCGCGACGAAGCCGAGCGGGCCGCAGCCGAACCGCTCCATGCGCCGGGTCAGCAGCATGCCGAGCGTCTGGTGCGCGTTGCGGCCCTCGAAGCAGTAAGCCACCAGGAACCAACGGCCGTTGCGGGGAAAGGTCTCCACCAGCAGGTCGTCGGTCCCCGGCAGTTCCGACCGCTCGGTTTGCAGCGCCAGCCATTCGCGCACGGGGGGCGGGTAGTGCGACCAGGCAGCGGGGTCGTGCAGCATCGCGCGCACCCGGGCCGCGAGGTTCGAGGTCAGCGGGTACTTGGACCCGGCATAGGCGGGCACCATCGGCTCGCCGCCGCCGCCTTCCGCGACCTCCACCGTGGTTTCGCGCAGCCGCACGTAGCGCAGCAGGCGGCCGGCGAACATGAAGGTGTCGCCGGGCACCATCATGCTGACGAAGCTTTCCTCCACCTCGCCGAGCGCCCCCCCGCCGCGCCCGGCAAGCCGCACCTTGAGCAGCGGCGCCTCGACGATGGTGCCGAGGTTCATCCGCGCCATGCGCGCCACCCGCTCGCCCTGGATGTGCACCAGGCCGTCCGCGTCGCGGAACAGCTTGCGGTAGCGGTCGTAGGCCGCCAGCGCGTAGCCGCCGTCCTCCACGAAGCGCAGCACGTCATCGAAGTCCGCCCGCAGGAGGCCGGCATAGGGCGCGGCGCGGCGCACCTCGGCGAACATCGCATCCGGGTGGAACGGGGCGCCCGCCGCCATCAGCAGCAGGTGCTGGGCCAGCACGTCGAGTCCGCCGGGCCGCGGCGGGTCGCCGTCCTGCTCGCGCGCCGCGACGCCCTCGATGGCCGCCTCGCATTCCAGCAGCTCGAACCGGTTGGCCGGCACCAGGATGGCGTTCGACGCCTCGTCCATCCGGTGGTTCGCCCGGCCCACGCGCTGCAACAGCCGGCTGACCCCCTTCGGCGCGCCCACCTGGATCACCAGATCGACGCCGCCCCAGTCGATGCCGAGGTCGAGCGAGGAGGTCGCCACCACCGCGCGCAACTGCCCGGCCGACATCGCCGCCTCCACCTTGCGGCGCTGCCCGATGTCGAGGCTGCCGTGGTGCAGCGCGATGGGCAGGGTGTCCGCGTTGATCTTCCACAGTGCCTGGAACAGCAGTTCCCCCT
>CAXSEX010000357.1:0-1976 GCA_964236415.1 uncultured Acetobacteraceae bacterium
CCGCCCTGACGGGCGACCGGTATCAAAGTCGTTTTTGGCGCGCGGCCTCAGCCGCGAGCGCCGCGCGTGTCGAACCGCAGGGTTCGCCAGGTTCCGGCGCCTCCACCAACCCGGACGGGCGCTCCGCGCCTGGCCCCGCGCGCATACCGGTCAGCCCAAAAGGCTGCCGGTATGACGTGCTGACGGCCGAACAAACCGAGTTTTTCCACGCTTTCAAAGGGAGATGCCCAACCGTCACAATCGATGCACTTCGTCCGATCTGCCGAGTTTCTCGTTGCGTGGAGAGAAACACTGGATTGCGGTCCCAGGATGGCAGAGAAGGATTTCATCAGCCAGTTTCGCGCGGTGTACGACAAGCCGACTCTTGCCAACAATCCTCATCTTTAGGTAGTGTCGCGGTTTGAAATTCTAACGCGATCTCGCTTCAGAAAACGGAAGTTCCAATGGCTGATGCCCGATGCAGTTGCGGCGCTCTCACATTAACGCTTCCAGGACCATCGAAATTGGTTGTCGCCTGCCATTGTCTCGACTGCCAACGGACAACCGGCGCGCCATTTAACGTCGGCGCCTTTTACCCGGTCGCCGCCGTTATCATTTCCGGAACCCCGAAAGAGTTCACCCGTGATGCAGCAAGCGGCGGCAAGGTCCACACCTTTTTTTGTCCAAACTGCGGGTCAACGATCTACTGGAAGGCCGACAACCTACCGTCGCTGATCGGCGTTGCAGTCGGCACGCTCGCCGACCCCAAATACCCGGCCCCCATCAAATCGGTTTTCGAGCAGTCGAAACATAACTGGGTTCAAGTTGATGGTGCCGTCGAACACTTTCAGCAAAGCAGCGTGGCAAAAAATTCAAACTAAGACACCACCCATTTTTGATGGTCGTTAACGCGAGATAGTTGGGCATCCCCAACCGCCTCTCACCCAAACGTCGCCAGCAAATCCTCCACTTGCGCCGGTGACAGCGTGCGGACCGGCGCCCCGCGCAACGCGAAGAACAGCTTCGCCGCCTCCTCCAACTCCTCCGCCGCGTGCACCGCGTCCGTCAGCGTGCGCCCGCTGACGACGGGGCCGTGGTTCGCCAGCAGCACCGCCCGCGCCGTGCGCGCCTGCTCGGCGATGGCCGGCTCCATGGCGGCGTCGCCGGGGCGGTAGTACGGCACGACCGGCAGGCGGCGGCCGACGCGCATGACGAAGTACGGGGTGAGCGGCGGGATCGGGCACTCCGCGTCCACGTCCGAAAGGCACGCCACCGCCGTCGCCGCCGTGGAATGGAGGTGCACTACCGCCCCGGCGTCTGCCCGCGCCCGGTAGAACGCCCGGTGCATGAACACCTCCTTGGACGGCGGGTCGCCGCCCAAATGCGCGAAATCCGCGTCGAGCCGCGACAGCCGCGCCGGATCCAGCCGGCCCAGGCAGGAGTTGGTCGGCGTCATCAAAAAGCCGTCCGGCAGCCGCGCGCTGATGTTGCCGGCGCTGCCGACCGAATAGCCGCGGGCGAACAGGCTTGCCGCCAACGTCACCAGCAGGCCGCGCAGTTCCGCCTCCTCCATCGCCACCCTCTTACGCCAGCCGCTCGAACGCTTGCAGGAAGAAGTCGCGCCCGCCGAAGTTGCCGGACTTCAGCGCCAGCAGCAGCGGCGCGGTCCCGCCTTCCGCGTAGGTCCAGGGCACGCCGGGGTCGATCTCCGCCCCGATGCGCAGCCGCCTCACCCCGAGCCGCCCCACCACCGCGCCGCTGGTCTCGCCGCCTGCCACCACCATGCGCCGCACGCCCCGCGCCACCAGCCCGGCGGCGATCCCGGCCATCGCCTCCTCCACCAGCGCGCCCGCGGCGTCCCGGCCCAGCCGCGCCTGCAAGGCCTGCACCCGGTCCGGCGGCGCGCTGGCCGCGATCACCACGGGGGTTTCGCCCAGCTTGCCCTCCGCCCAGGCCAGCGCCTGCGCGGTCAGCGCCGCCGGGTCGGGCGTTTCCAT
>CAXSEX010000357.1:1986-5105 GCA_964236415.1 uncultured Acetobacteraceae bacterium
CGGCCAGCACCGCCGCCGCGCCGGCTGCGTCCGGCAGCGCGCCCGCGTCCCCTTTCCCCAGCAGCCCGGCACGCCGGAAGTTCTCCGGCAAGCCCATCGCCACCCCCGAGCCGCCTGTCACCAGCGCCTGGCCGTCCACCGCCTCGCCGATGGCCAGCAGGTCCGCGTCCGTCACCGCGTCCACGACCGCGTAGCGCCGCCCCTGCTCCTTGAGCGACGCGAGCGCCGAGCGGATCACCGCCGCTCCCCGCGCCACCGTCACGAGTGGCACCAGCCCCACCGTCCCATCCGTTTGCCGCGACAGCACGCGCACCAGGTTGGGGTCCCGCATCGGCGTCAGCGGGTGGTCCTGCATCCCGCTTTCCGACAACAGCGCGTAGCCCACGAACAGGTGCCCCTGATAAACCGTGCGCGCGTTGGCGGGGAACGCCGGGCAGGCAATGGCGAAGCCGCAGCCCAGGGCCGCGATCAGCGCGTCCGCCACTGGGCCGATGTTGCCCTCCTCCGTGCTGTCGAAGGTCGAGCAGTACTTGAAGAACACCTGCCGGCACCCGGCCGCTTGCAGCCAGGCGAGCGCCGCCAGGCTTTCCCCCACCGCCTGCCTGGCCGGCGCCGTGCGGGATTTCAGCGCGACCACTATGGCATCCGCCTCCGGCGCCGGCTCGTTTGGCGTGGGCACGCCGATCAGCTGCACGGTGCGCATCCCGCCGCGCACCAGGGTCGAGGCGAGGTCGGTCGCCCCGGTGAAATCGTCCGCGATGCAGCCCAGCAACGCCATGTTCAGCCCCCCAACGCCTGTTCCAGCAGCGCCGCCTGCGCCGCCCAGCCCGGCAGGCGCTGCCCGGCCCGCCAAGCACCCTCCGCCATCTCCGCCCGCAGCCCGGCGTCGAACACCAGGCGGCGCAGGCATTTCGAAAGCGTCGGCTCGTCCCCCAGCGCGCAGACCGCGCCCGCGCCTGCCGGCACCAGCGCGCCGACGCCGCCGGGCTTGTCGCCCTCCGTCACGACAATGGGGATGCCGCGGCGCAGCGCCTCCGCGACGTTCGTGGGGTAGCCCTCCCACCGGCTCGCCAGCGCGAACAGGTGCGCGTCCCGCCACAGCGCGTCCAGCGCCGCCCCGTCCGCTTCGGTCAGCAGGCGGACCCGCCCAGACAGCCCGAGTTCGGGGATCAGCGCCGCCAAACGCGCGGCATGGTCCGGATCCCGCCCGGCCGACCCGGCGACCGCCAGCATCCAATCAAGGTCAAGGAGCCGCGCCAGCGCCCGCAGCAGCACGTCATGCCCCTTGCGCGGCGTCAGCACGCCGGCCGAAAGGATGCGGCACGTCCCGCTCCCCGGCGCATTGCGCGGCAGGTCGGGCGCGCCCGGCTCGACCACATCGACGGCGGACAGGCCGAACTCCACGGTCAGCCGCCCCGCCACCGGCCGGCTGGTCGCCACCACGCGCCGGAGCCGCGGCAGCATCGCCCGCATGGCGTCCACGACCTCCGCCCGTTGCGCGGCATCCCGCCCGGCGCGGGCGAGGGCATGGTGGATCAGCGCCACCGCGCCCGCCGCAGCCAGTTCGTCCAGCCGGGGCCGCAAATGCGGCAGCAGCAGCCCGTCGATCACCGGCACGGCGCCGGGTGGCCAGGCGGGATGGTCGTCTTCCGTCACATGGGCCGTGTGGCCGGTCGCGCGCAGGGCCGCAGCCATGGCCTCGGCGTAGGCCAGGCCGCCGCCGCCGCCCGTGTCGGCGCGGCCGGGAAGGGCGAACGCGATGTGCATGCGCCCGGCGTACCATACGCGGGTTGGCAAGTCATGCCCGCAGCGCGGGCGGGCAAGTCATGTCCGCGCGGGCGGGCAGGTCACGCCCGCACGTGCAGCGCCATCGCCCCTCGGTCCGCCGCTGCCGCCCCGCTTGCGCCGTAGCGCCCGCTCGATTGCGCCGCCCCCTGGCGCGCCGCGCGGGCCACCATGTCCAGCACCCGGCTTTGCACAAGGATCGCGCGCTCCAGCAGCCGCCGGTTTTCCTCCGCGAGGTCGCGCAGTTGCAGCGCCAGCCCCGCGGATTCCGGCGTTTGCCGGGCCGCCGCCGGACGTTGGGCCGCGGCCTCCGCCAGGGCACGCGCCGCCGCCAGCTTTTCTTCCAGCAGCGCCGCCGCCGCTGGGGCGTCGAGCGCCTGCAACGCCGCGTTCTCCGCGGTGAGCACTTGGACCAGCCGGGCGGCGGCGGACAGCAGGGGGGTCATCCTACGCTCCCGTCCGCGGCAGGACCTGCGGCGACGCCGTGCGCCGCAGGGCCGGGCGTTCCAGGAGCAGCTGCTCCGTCGGTGTCTGTTCCCGTGCGGCGGGCGTCCCGGCGGCCCCGTCCGGCCGCGCTTCCTGCATCCGCAGCATCTGCTCCATCACCGGGCGGGCGAGGCCCAGCCCGCCCCCTTTCGCCACCTGCTTGCCCAGCTCGCTCACCATCATCGGCTTCCAGGATTCCTCGCCCGACCCGCCGCCGAACGGGCCTTTCGACGCATCCACCGTGTCGAACATCGGCGCCAGCATCTGGCCCAGCGCCATCGCCTCGAAGTCCTGCGCCGACTTCTGGATGCGCGCCACCTGCTGCGGCGGCAGCTTGGTGGTGTCGAGGGGCTGAGTAGGAGGGATCATTGTGTCTTCCTATCGGACAACGAGGTCGGCTTGCAGCGCGCCGGCGGCCTTGATGGATTGCAGGATGCTGATCATGTCGCGCGGGCCGACGCCCAGGGCGTTGAGGCTTGCCACGAGGTCGCGCAGCGTCACGCCGCCGCGCAGGATGCCGAGCCGGCGGTCCGCCTGGTCATCGACCTGGATGCGGGTCCGCGGCGTCACCGCGGTCTGCCCGCCCGACAGCGGCTCCGGCTGGCTCACCTCCGGCGCCTCGGTCACGCGGATCGTGAGGTTGCCCTGGGCGATGGCAACCGTGCTGATGCGGACGTTGGCGCCCATGACGATGGTGCCGCTCGCCTCGTCGATCACGACCACGGCTGGGCTGTCCGGCTCCACCCGCAGGTCCTCGATGCGGGCCAGGGTGTCGATGGGGTCGCGCCCGGCCAGTTGCAGGGCCACGGTGCGCGGGTCGGTCGCCCGCGCCAGGCCGCCGCCGAGCG
>CAXSEX010000358.1:0-5086 GCA_964236415.1 uncultured Acetobacteraceae bacterium
GCCGGTGGAGGTCTCGTTGTGCACGACCATGACCGCGCGGATGCTGCGCTCCGGGTCGGCCCGCAGCCGGAGCGCAGCATCCGCGCGGTCATGGTCGTGCACAACGAGACCTCCACCGGCGTCACCAGCCGCATAGCCGAGATCCGCGCCGCCATCGACCGGGCGGACCACCCGGCGCTGTTCATGGTGGATACCATCTCGTCGCTCGGCTCGATGGAGTATCAGCACGACGCCTGGGGCGTGGACGTCACGGTGTCCGGCTCGCAGAAAGGGCTGATGCTGCCGCCGGGCCTGAGCTTCAACGCGGTGTCCAACAAGGCGCTGGCGGCGGCGAAGGCGGGCGGGATGCCGCGCTCGTATTGGGATTGGCAGGAGATGCTGACGCCGAACGCGACGGGGTATTTCCCCTACACGCCCAGCACCAACCTGCTGTATGGGCTGGAGGAGGCGCTCGCCATGCTCATGGAGGAAGGCCTGCCCCAGGTGTTCGCCCGGCACGCGCGCTTTGCTTCTGCGACCCGGGCGGCGGTGCAGGGCTGGGACCTCGGCATCCTGTGCCAGGACCCGCGCGAGTACTCCAGCATCCTGACCGCCGTGGTGATGCCGGACGGGCACGACGCCGACGCGCTGCGGCAGGTGATCCTGGACCGGTACGACATGTCGCTGGGTGCCGGGCTGGCGAAGCTGAAGGGCCGGGTGTTCCGGATCGGGCACCTGGGCTGGTTCAACGACCTGATGCTGCTGGGCACCCTGGGCGGGGTCGAGATGGGGCTGTTTGCTGCCGGCGTCCCGCACCGGGCGGGCGGCGTGGCCCGCGCGATGGACGTGCTGGCCGGACGCACGGAGGCGGCGCAGGCGGCAAGGGCGGCTTAACCGGGGCCATTGAAAGGCCCAACCTCGAAGGCCGTGTTCTCCACACGGCCAGACCAAACCTTCGCCGCCGGGGCCTTGGCGGCCTGGAAAGGAGCGCCCCGCGTTGCCTGACGACCTGCACCCCCGCGCCACGCCACTGGGCGACCCGCGGCTGGCCCAACGCCTGCGCCGCGAGGTCGAGGGCGAGGTGCTGTTCAGCCGCGCCGACCGCGGGCGCTACGCCACCGACGCTTCCATCTACCAGGTCGAGCCGGTGGGCGTCGTGGTGCCGCGCACGGCGGCGGACGTGACGGCGGCGCTGGCGGTTGCGCGGGAGCACGGCGTCCCCGTGCTGCCCCGCGGCGGCGGCACCAGCCAATGCGGGCAGACGGTGAACCGCGCCCTGGTGATCGACTGCACGAAGCATCTGCGCCGGGTGCTGGAGGTGGACGAGGGCGCGCGGACGGCGTGGGTGGAGCCGGGCCTGGTGCTCGGCCACCTGAACGCCAGCCTCAAGCCGCACGGGCTGTTCTTCCCGGTGGACCCCAGCACGCACAGCCGCTGCACCCTGGGCGGCATGGCGGGCAACAACTCCTGCGGGTCCAAGAGCATCCGCTACGGCCTGATGGCCGACAACGTGCTGGCCATCGACGCCCTGCTGGCCGACGGCACCCGGCACCGCTTTGGTTCCATGCCTGACAACCTGGGCGGGGACACGCCCGCGGGCATCGCCGCGCTGGTTCAGCGTCTGCGCGCGTTGGGGGCGGCGGAGGCGGAGGAGATCGCGGCGCGGTTCCCGGCGCAGCTCCGCCGGGTCGGCGGCTACAATATCGAGGCGCTGACCCCCGCGGCGCGCCGGGCCGGGCGGGACAACCTGGCGCGGCTGCTGGTGGGGTCGGAGGGCACGCTGGCCTTTTCCACGGCGCTGCAATTGACATTGCAGCCGGTGCTGCCGCGCAAGGTGCTGGGCGTGTGCCAGTTCCCGACCTTCCGCGCCGCCATGGAGGCGTCGCGGCACCTGGTCGCGTTGGGGCCGGAGGCGGTGGAGCTGGTGGACCGCACCATGATCGACCTTGGCCGCAGCATCCCGATCTACCGCGCCACCATCGACGAGATGGTGGCCATCCCATCCCGCAGGCGCGACGCGAACCCTGGCTGGGGCGAGCCGGACAGCCTGCTGATCGTCGAGTTCCACGGCGATGCCGACGCGCCGCTGCTCCGCAAGCTCGACCTGCTGGACGCCACGATCGCCGACCTCGGCTGGCCCGGCGCCGTCGTCCGCGCCACCGACCCCGCGTTCCAGGGGGCCATCGCCGAGGTGCGGGAAGCAGGGCTGAACATCATGATGTCGATGAAGGGCGACGGAAAGCCCGTGTCCTTCATCGAGGACTGCGCGGTGGGCCTGGACGACCTCGCGGACTACACCGAGCGGCTGAACGACGTGTTCGCGCGGCACGGCACCAAGGGCACCTGGTACGCCCACGCCAGCGTCGGCTGCCTGCATGTCCGCCCGGTGCTGAACATGAAGAACGCTGGCGACGTTGCCACCATGCGCGCCGTGGCGGAGGAGTGCTTCGCCCTGGTGCGCGAGTACAAGGGGTCGCACAGCGGCGAGCACGGCGACGGCATCGTGCGCAGCGAGTTCCACCAAAGCATGTTTGGCCCCCGCATCGTCCGCGCGTTCGAGACGGTGAAGGACGCCTTCGACCCAGCGGGCCTCTTGAACCCCGGTCGCGTGGTGCGCGCGCCGCGCATGGACGACCGCAGCCTGTTCCGCTACCCGCCGGGCTACGCGGCGGCGCCGGGCTTCTCCCCGCAACTCGATTGGTCGGAGCATCCGGGGCCGCTCGGCGGGATGCTGGCGGCGGTCGAGATGTGCAACAACAACGGCACCTGCCGCAAGTTCGACGCTGGCTCCATGTGCCCGAGCTACCGGGTGACGCGGGACGAGGCGCACCTGACCCGCGGCCGGGCCAACACGCTGCGCCTGGCGCTGACGGGGCAGCTTGGCGCCGGCGCGATGGCGGGGGACGACGTGGCGGACGCGCTGGCGCTGTGCGTGTCGTGCAAGGCGTGCCGGCGGGAGTGCCCGACCGGCGTGGACATGGCGAAGATGAAGGTCGAGGCGCTGGCCGCCCGCGCCGCGCGGCACGGCGTGGGGCGTCGGGCGCGGCTGGTGGCGGAACTGCCGCGCTACGCCCGTGTGGCGGCTGCGCTCGCGCCGCTGGCCAACCTGCGCAACCGGGTGCCGGCGCTGCGCCGGGCATCGGAGCGGCGGCTCGGCTTGTCCGCCGCCCGCTCCTTGCCGACATGGAGCCGCGCGCCGTTCCGCGATGCGGAGGCCGTGGCCACCCCGGCGCCGCGCGGCGACGTGCTGCTGCTGGCCGACACCTTCAACCGCTACTTCGAGCCGGAGAACCTGCGCGCCGCCATCCGCGTGCTGCGGGCGGCGGGCTACCGCGCCGTGCTGCCGCCGCACTCTGGCCGGCCGCTGTGCTGCGGCCGGACATATCTTTCCGCCGGCATGGTCGAGCAGGCCCGCGCGGAGGCGCGGCGCACGATGGCGGCGCTCGCGGGGCCGCTGCCCGTGGTGGGGCTGGAGCCGTCCTGCCTGCTGACCCTGCGCGACGAGTTCGCGTCCCTGCTGCCCGGGCCGGACGCCGCCGCGCTGTCCGCCCGCGCCGTGCTGCTGAGCGAGTTCCTGGTCCGCGAGGGCGTGCGCCTGCCGCTCCGCGCGCGGCCGGGCCGGGCGCACGTGCACGGCCATTGCCACCAGAAGTCGTTCGGCGCCTTTCCCGACGCGCTGGCGGCGCTGCGCCAGGTGCCCGGCTTGGACGTGCAGCCGATCACGTCGTCCTGCTGCGGCATGGCGGGGGCGTTCGGCTACCAGGCAGAAACACAGGACGCCTCGGCCGCGATGGCGGAGGCCGGGCTGCTGCCGGCGGTGCGGGCGGCGGGGGCGGAGGACCGGATCGTCGCGGATGGCACCTCCTGCCGGCACCAGATCTCCGACCTGTCGGGACGCCGGGCCGTGCATTCCGTGGTGCTGCTGGACGAGGCGTTGGAGTAGGGCGGGGCGGCGGATCACACGGTCCGGGGGGGGGGCGCGCGCAACCGGCCCTGCCGGCTCGCGCTGGTGCTGCCATGGCCCATGAATCCAAGACCACCATCTACGCCGCCCTCGCCGGCAACCTGGCCATTGCGCTCACCAAGTTCGGTGCCGCGTTCTGGACCGGCAGCGCCGCCATGCTGAGCGAGGCCATCCACTCCACGGTGGACACCGGCAACCAGCTGCTGATGCTGTATGGCCTGCGCCGCTCCGCCCGGCCCGCGACGCCTGCGCACCCGTTCGGCTACGGATTGGAGCTGTATTTCTGGACCTTCGTGGTGGCGATCCTGATCTTCGGCCTGGGCGCCGGGGTGTCGATCCTGGAGGGCATCAACAAGATCCGCACCCCGCACCCGGTCGAGAACGCCCTCGTCAACTACATCGTCCTCGGCCTGTCTTTCCTGTTCGAGGGGGCAACCTGGCTCGTGGCGCTCCGCGCTTTCCGCGCCGGGAACCGGTCCACCGGCCTGCTGGAAGCGGTGCAGCGCAGCAAGGACCCGACCATGTTCACCGTGCTCCTTGAGGACAGCGCCGCGCTCACCGGCCTGCTGATCGCCGGCATCGGCCTGGCCTGCGCGCAGGTCTTCCAGCTTCCCCGCCTGGACGGTGTCGCCAGCGTGCTGATCGGCCTGGTGCTGGCGGGCGTCGCCGCGTTCCTGGCGGCCGAGTGCAAGGGCCTGATGCTGGGCGAGGCCGCCGACCCAGCCGTGCGGGCCGGGCTGCGCGGCATCGCGGCCCGCAGCCCCGGCGTGCAGGGCGTGAACGAGGTGCTGACCATGCACTTCGGCCCGCGCGACGTGCTGGCGGCGATCAGCCTCGACTTCGACGACGCCCTGCCGGCCGAGGCGGCGGAGCGGGCCACGAGCAGCATCGAGCGCGAGATCAAGGCGGCGTTCCCCCAGGTGCGCCGGATCTTCGTCGAGGTGCAGAGCCGCGCCGCCCACTTGCAGGCACAGCGGGAAACGGCGCCGTTGAGCGAAGACTCGTGATCCGATCCTCATGCTCGGCTCCCAAGCATGAGGTGAGTTGAGTCGCCAGCAAAAATTTATGATGGAAATTCTAAGTCCTTTTTAGTGCCTGTCCGTTCCCGCCGGCGCTGCTCCGATGTCCGGCGACAAGTATTGC
>CAXSEX010000359.1:0-5082 GCA_964236415.1 uncultured Acetobacteraceae bacterium
GGAAGGCATGGGCTTCCGCATGCTGCGCCATCACTTGAAGGAGGGCGCCAACCCTTACCGCCTGCTGGGCCGCAACGTGCGGATCGACATCGGCATCCAACTGCCGGGCGTGCGGATCGAGCATATCGAGGGCGACCGCCACTCCGCCTGCGTCCTGGCCGCGGCGACTCCCGTGACGGCCACGGAAACGGACGTGCACTACTGCGTGTACTGGACCGTGCCGTGGCTGGCGCCGCTCCGCCCGGTCGCGGCGTGGATGGCGCGGGACTTTCTGAACCAGGACCGCGAGGTGGCGGAGCGGCTGACCGGCAACCCGGCCCTGCCCGCGCCGCTGTTCGTGGGCGACCCGGACGCGCAGGTGCGCTGGTATCAGCGGCTGAAGAAGGAATACCTGGCGGCGCGCGAGGAGGGCCGGGCGTTCAACAACCCGCTGCGGGCGCAGACGCTGCATTGGCGGAGTTAGCCCCGGCGGAGTGAACCTGATCCGTTTCCGCCGCGGTCGGCAGGCTGTTCTGCGATCCGGCCCGGCCGCAGCACAGCCCGGCGGCGACGCCGGCGCGGGCCATCGCGTCCGCCATCCCCATGCCCCGGTCGAGCGCCGCCGCCAGCACGCCGGTGAAGCAGTCCCCCGCCGCCGTCGTGTCCACGGCCTCCACCGGATGCGCTGCGACGGAGCCGGCAGACTCCGCGCCGGCCCACTCGGAGCCACGCTCGCCGAGCGTCCGCACGACCCCCACACCCAGCGCCCCGTGCAGCCCGGCGGCGTCGGGAGTCGTGCCGTGCCGCGTGGCAAGCCACTCGGCCTCCGTCTCGTTCACGACCAGCCAGTCCAGGGCGGCCATCGCGTCGGCGTCGAGCGGGCCGGCCGGGGCCAGGTTCAGGACGATGCGTGCTCCGCGGGCGCGGGCGCGGCGGATCAGGGCGGCGATCTCCTGCGGGTCGGTTTCCCGTTGCAGCACCAGCGTCGTGCCGGGGGCGAGCAACGCGTCCTCCACCTGATCGGCGCGGGCCAGCAGGTTGGCGCCTGACCCCACAGCGATCATGTTGCGCCCGTCGGCGTCCGTGCAGATCGCGGCGCACCCGGTCGCCAGGTCGCCGCGGGACACGCGCGACAGGTCCACGCCGTCTGCACGCAAGGTCGCGAGCGCCTGCTCCGCCAGCGCGTCCCGCCCGACGCATCCCGTCATCAGCACCGTGGCGCCGTCCCGCGCCGCGGCGGCGGCCTGGTTGGCGCCCTTGCCGCCAGGTTCGAGGCGGGTGGACGGACCCAGCACCGTTTCCCCGGCGCTTGGCAGGTGGTCGAGCGCGAAGATCAGGTCGAGGTTGATCGAGCCGAAAACGACAATCATGCGCGCCCCAGCGTGTCCATCAGTTCCGCCCATTCGCGCTTGGACAGGCCGCTGCCAGGCTGATCGACGGGATCGCCGGCCAGGAGGCGGCGCACCACCGCGAGCATGGGCGCCGAAAGGGTGACGGCGCCGCTGCGGTAGTCCAGGAACGCCTGAAAGGTCTGCGGCACCCAGGCGCGCACGGTGTCGAGCATGGCGTCGGCATAGGCGCGGATCTCGAACTGCGCGTGGCTGTCGGCGCGGAGCGACAGGAAGCCCAGCAGGTTGTGCAGGTCCGCCTTCCAGTACCACTGCGTATAGGTGTTGAGCGTCAGGTTCATCCGCGCGAGTTCACGCGCCAATCCGCGGCGGCCCGGGTCGGCCGGCTCGCCGTCCGCGCCCTCGTTCAGCATGTGGGCGTAGTGGTCATAGCACAGCGTGGCGTCCTGCCGGAGCATGTCGAGCACGGCGGCGGCCTCTTCCCCTTCCAGCACGGCGCCGCGGCCCTGGCGGTTGCTGCTGCTCTGCGCGGCCAGGTGCTCGGGCGCGGGCAGGTAAAATTCGCGGTCGAGGATGCTGTAGCGGGCGGAGTACTCGTTCACGTTCGCCATGCGGTGCCTGATCCACTGCCGCGCCACGAAGATCGGCAGCTTCACGTGATACTTGATCTCGCACATTTCGAACGGCGTGCTGTGGCGGTGCCGCATCAGGTAGCGGATCAGCCCGGCGTCCTCGCTGACCCGGCGGGTGCCGCGGCCGTAGCTCACGCGCGCCGCCTGCACCACGGCAGCGTCGTCGCCCATGTAGTCGATCACCCGGACGAAGCCGTGATCCAGCACCGGCAGCGCATGGTAGAGCATGTCCTCCAGCGCGGGCACCGTGGCCCGCCGCGTGGAGGCAGCACCCTGCCGCTGCGAATCGATTTCGGCCTGCTGCTCATGGGTCAATCGCATGACATGCCCCTAGCATTTTGCCGCGCGGACGCCTATCTTCCGCATGCTGTAACAACGGCTATGGTGATAAACGGCAGTTGGAATAAGCGTTGTGGACCCGGGGGCAGTGCCCGGCGCCTCCACCAGTTCCGCCCGATGGTGTCGGGCGATACGGGGGCGACACAGGCTCGACACGCGTAGTAAAGACCTGCCTTTTGCCCGGCATGATACCGCCGTTATCGGGTCATATCACAAGTGCCAATGACAATCATGAGGCGCTCGCCGTCGCTGCGTAAGCAGGGATAGGCGCGGTTCGGGGGGCACCGGGCAACAGAAGCCCCCCACTCTCACCCCCGCACCACGTTCCAGAACACCGGCAACCCCGGTAGGATGCCCGACAGTTCCGCCCGGTAGGCCGTCTGCTGGAATTGCTGGCCCAGCGGCACGTACGGCACATCCTGGAACGCCTGCATCTGAAGCTGCTCGGCCAGGCCGCGTTGCGCCGCCGGGTCGGGCGCGCGAAGCCATTCATCGCGCAGGCGCTCAATCGCCGGGCTGTCCGGCCAGCCCGGCGCCGCCGCCCGACCGTTGCCGCGCAGGAACGGATGCCCCGCCGGCGTCGCGTGGTCGAGGCCGGACCAGCTCGTTTGGAACACGCTCCAGCCGCCGCGCTCCACCGGCTCGGTGCTGGTGCGGCGCTGCACCGCGCTGCCCCAGTCCATCGCCTGCGCATCGAGGTTCAGGCCCAGCGCGCGGAACAGCTCCGCCGTCACCTCGGCCAGCGCGTTGGTGCTCGGGATGTCTGTCGGCACCAGCAGCGCGACGCGCTCCCCCTTGTAGCCGCTGTCCGCCACGGCGCGGCGGCTGCGGTCCAGGTCGCGGGCGCCGGTCAGCGCCTCCATCCCCGCCGCGTTGGCCATCGGCGTGCCGGGGCAGAAATAGCCGACGCCGTCCGCCCATTGCCCGCGGTCCGGGCCGGACACCGCCTGCATGTAGTCGGACTGCTGCACGGCGCCTAGCACCGCCCGGCGCAGCGCCGGGTTGTCGAACGGCGGATGGAGCTGGTTGAACCGCATGGTCGCGATCACGCCGGTCGGGTCCTGCGTCCGCACGGCCAAGCGCCGGTCGGCACGCAGCCGGCCCAGCAGGTCCGGGTTGGCGGCCAGCCACCAATCGACCTCGCCCCGCTGCAAGGCGGCGCTCGCGGTGGCGGCGTCCGGGATGACCGCCCATTCCACCCGGTCGAACGCCGCCCGTTTCGGCCCGGCGGTGCGGGACGGCACGCCGCCCTCCCGCGGCACATAACCGTCGAACCGGACATAAGCGACGCGGGCGCCGGGGATGCGCTCGTCCGGCAGGAAGCGAAACGGCCCGCTGCCGACCATGTCCAGCACCTGCTTGAACGGGTCGGTCGCGGCCAGGCGCGCGGGCATCATCACGCAGGGACTGGGCGCGGTCTTGGCCAGCGCGTCCGGCAGCAGCGGGAACGGCGTGCGCAGGCGGAAGACGATCGTGCGGTCGTCCTCGGCGAACAGGGCGTCGGTCGCGGCGAGCAGCGCCTGGCCGAAGGTGTCGCGCGCCCCCCAGCGGCGGATGCTGGCGACGCAGTCCCGCGCCAGCACCGGCTCGTTGTCATGGAAGCGCAGGCCGGGGCGGAGCATCAGGCGCCAGCGCAGCCCGTCCGCCTCGGCCCCCGCCGCTTCCAGCATCTGCGGCTGCGCGGCAAAGCCCGCGTCCTGGCCGAACAGGGTGTCGAACACCAGGAAAGCGTGGTCGCGGGTCTGGTAGGCGGTGGTCCAGACCGGGTCCAGCACCGCGAGGTCCGCCTGCGGCACGAAGCGCAGCACCCGCGCCTCCTCCGCCCGGGCGAGGCCGGGCCGCGCGAGCGACGCCAGGCCAGCCTGCACGAAAATGCGACGATCCATGCGATCCCCTCCTCTTGGTGGCGCCCCGTTCCAGGCATAGCTTCGCGCAAGCGCCAGCCCGTTCCAATCCCGGGCGGTCCGCGCTAAGGGTGGGCGTATGGAAGATACCGAAGACGGCGGGGACGGCGGCCCACCGCAGCAGCCGGAAAGCATGCTGCCCTACGACGTGTGGCTGGAGGAAGCGCGGCGCCAGGTCGTCGTGCGCGCGCTGGCCTACGTCGGGGCGCAGGGCATGCCCGGCGAGCACCACTTCTACGTCAGCTTCCGCACCGACTGGCCCAGCGTGGTCGTCCCAGCCCGGCTGCTGGCGCAATACCCGCACGAGATGACCATCGTGTTGCAGCACCAGTTCTGGGATTTGCAGGTGGACGAGCCTGCTGGCTGGTTCAGCATCGGCCTGTCGTTCGGCGGCGTGCCCACCACCCTGCGGGTGCCGTTCGTCGCCGTGACGGCGTTCGCCGATCCCCATGTGCAGTTCGGGATGCGCTTCGACCCGCCGGGCGACGAGGCGGCCAACGACGACCCCGAGGCCGCGCCCAAGGCGTTGCCCCAACCCAACCCTGCGCCTGCGGCGGCCGAGCCGGCGGAGGGGCCGCAGGTCGTGAGCCTCGACGCCTTCCGCCGGCGTCCCCCGACCAAGGAATAGACCCAAGGAACCGCCATCGCCATGAACGCCCCCTTGCCGCCGGCGCAGGCCCGGCCCGCCGGTTTCCGCTATGCGCCCATGTTCCCGCTGGGCGACAGCGCCACGCCGTGGCGCAAGCTCGACATCGCCGGCGTGTCCACCAGCACCTGCGACGGCCAAACCGTGCTGCGCATCAAGCCGGACGCGCTGACGGAGCTTGCGGTCCAGGCCTACCGCGACGTGTCGCACCTGCTGCGCCCGGCCCACCTGCG
>CAXSEX010000360.1:0-5066 GCA_964236415.1 uncultured Acetobacteraceae bacterium
CGCCCATGCGCTGCCTTCACGTGGAAGCGCCCTGATAGCACGTGTTCCATCAATGTTCCTGACCGACTGTCGCGATCAAGCGAGCGTGATGGCTGACCCAGCGCATCCGTAGCTGCACCACAGTCGGGTTCAACTGCCTTTCACCCCCGGAGTGAGGTGGTCGCGTCATCGTTCTCCGTTTGACTGCTCCACCGAACTGCTCCACAGATCGACCCTGCGCGGCAGCCTCGCTGGCCAGAGTATTGACATGGCTGAGGGACTCAACTGGTGCTGAGAATCCAGGTCCCCCAGCCAAGCCGTCACCACGGGATCGGTTCTCCCCCTTGGTCGTAGAACCCGCCGCTGTGCTTCGCCCCCAACTCGCCCACCACGGCAAGCAACTCGCCGGCTGCCACGCTCGCCGGGCGGACATCAAGGCCGGTCTTGGCGAAGGGCTTGGAGAGCGGCGTGTCCACGGTGCCCGGATGCAGCACCACGCACACGCCCGCCGGGTTGTGCCGGCGCAGCTCCACCGCGGCGGTCCGCACCAGTTGGTTGAGCGCGGCCTTGGACGCGCGGTAGCTGTGCCAGCCGCCCAGCCGGTTGTCGCCGATGCTGCCGACGCGGGCGGACAGCGTGGCGAACACGGCGCGGCCCTCGCGCGCGAGCCGCGGGCAGAAGTGCTTCATCAGCAGCGCCGGGCCGATGGCGTTTATGGCGAAGGCGTGCGCCATGTGGGCGGGGTCGATGTCGCGCCAACTGCGCTCGGGCCGGAAGCGTGCGTCATGCAGGAAGCCGGTGGCGTTCAGCACGAGGCGGATCTCGCCTTGGGCCGCGGCCCAGGCCGCCGCCGCGGCGACGCTCGGCTCCGACAGCAGGTCGAGCGGCGGGGTGCTGCCGCGGCCGAGCCGCAGGACGCGGCCGTGGGCGCCGCCCGCCTCCAGCGCCGCCGCGAGCGCGTGCCCCAGCCCGCCTCCGGCGCCGACCACCACCGCCACCATCATGCGCCTGGCGCTATGCCGGCCAGGGCGACACGCCGACGATGTGCGCGTGGCCGCCCAGCATCAGCGCATAGGCCACTACCCCCGCAGCGGGCCGCCACCAGCCCATCTCCCGCCCGTCAAGGCTGTTGCGGCCGGCCAGGATGGCGGCGAACGGCACGATGGAGGTGCGGGATGCGAACACGTCCCAGGCCTTTGCGCCCAGCGCCCGGCGGCGCTTCGCGTCGATGGACACCGTGCCGGCCACGGCAGTGACCGCCAGCGCCGCAAAGAACAGCAGGGACGCCACATCGCCGTTGCCGATCAGGTGCAGGCCCGACCAAAGGGCCACGCCCACCAGGAACGGGTGGCGGGTGATGCGGACGATGCCCTGTGGCGCGCGGTCCACCAAGTTCTCCTGGGCCACCGCGGTCGGGTTCGGCGTAGTGAGGCCGACCACCACGAGCAGGAATGCCGGCAGCATCAGCACGATCATCACCGGCTTCCACCATTGGAGCTGCCCCCAGGTCGGCACGTAGGGCGCGGCCTGGTAGGCCGACACCAGCCAGATGATCGCGCCAACCGAGGCTATGGAAAACGCCAGCATATAGCCGCGCAGCCCGACCGCCGCCACGGCCCGGTCCCGCATGGCAGTGCCGGACACCCCGAGGTGGATGCCGAGGAAGGCCAAGGCGGCGAGCGCGAGGGAGATCATGCCTGATCCTAAGCAGGTATTCGTAGCTTGCGCCACGAATGCCTGCTTAGGAGTCGTTGAAGACGCATCATTTTACCTGCTGCGCGTAAGCACACTTCGCAGAATGATGCTTAGAACGGAGACGCGGAGCGGCAAAGGTCATTCGTGCCGGGCCGGCAACGCGCAGGCGGCGGCCCTCGGCCGTGTCGAACAGGCTCACGGCGCCACCAGCCGTTCCGCGCGCAGCAACTCGCCCAGCGACCATGCCTGGAACGGGCAGCCGCCGGGCGTGTGCGGGGCGTCGCCGTCCGCGACCTCCGACACGTGGCCCAGCCCGGCCTCGTCCAGGTGGGCGCGGAGCGGCGCCAGAAAGCGTG
This sequence comes from uncultured Acetobacteraceae bacterium, assembly GCA_964236415.1. GTDB lineage: Bacteria > Pseudomonadota > Alphaproteobacteria > Acetobacterales > Acetobacteraceae > CAHJXG01. The sequence continues at coordinate 2,031 of CAXSEX010000360.1, forward strand.
AAGCGGCCTCGGCGCGGGCGGCGGCGGTGTCGCCGCGGACGCGGAGCCAGGCCTCGACGAAGGGGCCGATCAGCCAGGGCCAGGCCGTGCCCTGATGGTAGGCGCCGTCCCGCTGCACCGGGCCGCCGGCATAGCGGCCGACGTAGTCGGGGTCGTCCGGCGCCAGGGTGCGCAGGCCCATGGGGGTCAGCAGCCGCGCCTCGACAAGATCGACGACACGGCGCGCTGCCGGGCCGGACAGCAAGGGGAACGGCAGGCCGCCCACCGCGAAGATCTGGTTCGGGCGCACCCGGCGGTCCACGCGGCCCGGCACGCCATCGGCATCAACCACATCCGCCAGGCCGCCGCCGTCCGGGTCGGGGAAGCGCCGCAGGAACGATGCCTGCGCCCGGTCCGCGAGCGCGCCCCACGCCGGCTGCCACGCCGCGCCGATCCGCAAGGCGTTGATCCACAGCGCCTGCACCTCGACCGGCTTGCCGACGCGCGGCGTCACCACCCAACCGCCGACCTTCGCATCCATCCAGGTGAGCTGCTGCCCCGGCACGCCGGCGCGCAGCAGCCCGTCCGCGTCGGCCGCGATGCCAAACCGCGTGCCGCCGGCGTAGCCCGAAAGGATCAAGCCCGCGGCACTCTGCAACGGCACGCGGAACGGCGTGTCCAGGCACGCGCGCAAGAAGTCGTGCACCGCGACGATGAACCACAGCGAGGCATCGACCGAATTGTACTCCGGCGGCCCGGCGTCGTCGGGAAAACGGTTGGGCAACATGCCCTCGCTGACCAGTTCCGACCAGGCGAGCAGGATCTGCTCCGCCTCGGCAAGCTGGCCCGTGGTCAGCAGCAGGCCACGCAGGGCGATGAAGGTGTCCCGCCCCCAATCGGTGAACCACGGGTAGCCCGCGACGATTGTTCTCCCGTCGCCCCGGCCCACGACGTAGGACGGCACGGACCCCAAGGGCAGCGCGTCGCCGCGGCGGTCCCGCTCGTCGGCCTCGATCCCCGCCGCCACCTCCAGCGCAGGCAGGCCCGGCGCCTCGCCCACCCGCAAGATGAGAACCGCCGGCCCGGCGGCCAGGTCCCAGGTGAACAGGCCCGGCGTCGCGAGGTCCTCGGCGTCGTCCATGCCGCGGTCCCGTTCGGCCACGTAAAGGAAATTGCGGTACCAGTCAGGCCCCGCCGCATAGGCCGCATTGGCAGAAGCCGTGATGCACGGCAGGTCGGCATAGGGCTGCCAGGCCACCGTCACGCCGGCCGGGCCTTGCTGAACCGCGCCGCCGAACTGGAACGCCGGGTTCTCGCGGTGCAGGGCGTGGTAGTCGCGGCCCGACAGCAGTGGGCGGACGTGCAGGCGGCACGCGCCCTGCCCGGCCACCCGGCGCCAGCGCAGCAGCGTCGCGCCGGACTGGCGATGCACCAGAACTTCATGGCAAAGTTCAGTTCCGTCCGGCAAACGGAACCCCCAAGTGGGCCAGGGCACCGCAACGAAGGACGCAATCAGCGGGCGCGCATCGTGGTGCACCAGGTCGGGGGCATAACGCTGGCTGGTGAGGGGAACCGGTTCGCCGTCCCCTTCGGCCCACGCCTCGATCCCGTTCACCAGCACCACGCGGCCGGCCGGGGGATGCGTCGCCGCCAACAGCAGAGCGTGGTAGCGCCGGGTGCGCAGGCCAGACACGGTGCCGGACGCGAAGCCGCCCCGCCCATCGGTCTCCAGCCACTCGGCGTCAAGGTCCGGCCCGGCCATGCCTGCCTAGCGCGCGGTCCCGCCCCGGCACGGCACGATGCTGGCCGGCGCGGGCGCCTGGGATGGCGGGGCGAACACCGCAAGATAGGTCGCGCCACCCTCCAGCGGGTGGAACGCGACCTGGCGGAAGCCGACGGCGCGCAGCTCGCACTCAAGCAATGCGGGCGGGGTGCCGTGCCGCAGGGTCGCGCGGTCGGCATCCAGGATCGCGACGCGCCCGCCGGGGCGCAGCGCCGGGAGCAGGTTGACCAACAGGCCGAAGGGCTGGTCGATCTCGTGGTACATGTGCACCAGCAGCGCCACATCGACCGACGCCGGCGGCAGGCGCGGGTCGTGCGCCTCCCCCAGCGCCAGCGTCACGTTGCCCAACCCCTCCGCCGCGACCCGGCGCTGCAAGCCGGCCAGGTAGTCCGGCATGACGTCCTCGGCGAACACCCGGCCTGCCGGGCCGACGCGCTGCGACAGCCGCACCGTGTAGTAGCCGGACCCCGCGCCGATGTCCGCCACCGCCATGCCGGGCCGGATGCCGAGCAGCTGCATGACGCGGGCCGCCTCTCCCACCCGCTCGCGCGTGTCCTCGCTCGACCACTGGTTGGAGACGATGCTGGCGACCGGGCGCAGCGGCTTGGGGAAGCGGTCAGCCGGAATGCCCGGCGGCGCGACCAGCTGTGCTGAGGCAGCGAACGCGGCGCACAGCAGCAGCGCCAGGCCCAGGGAGGCGCGGGCGGTTCGCCCCGTCATTCAAGGCGTCCCTTGGCGTTGGGATTGCGACTGGGTGCCTCCAGGGCTGCCCTGCGACTGGCTCTGACCCTGGCCCGCCTGCCCATCCTGGAGTCCCTGGCCCTGCGACTGATGCTTCAGCGGGCGCCAATCGCGGAAGAACATGGTGCCGATCAGCTCGCCCAGCTTCGCCAGGTCGCGCTGCATGCTGTCCAGGAAGTCGTGCAGCCCGTCCGGCAGCAGCCGCAGCACCGGCTCGCCCAGCGCCACGCGCAGGTCCTCGATCCGCTCCAGCACCGGCGCCGTGTCGCGCAGGCCGTAGCGGGAGCGGAGCGTGCTGAAATGCCAGTCCATCTGCTCCACGCACAGCGCGACGCTGCGGGCGAAGGAGGTGTCGCCCAGCAGGAACGCGACGACATCCGCCGGCACGAAGCCCGCCTGCGCCACCCGGCGGAACCCGTGGTAGCCGGCCGCCGCCCGCAGCAGCGCGTTCCATTGCGTCAGCTCGACGACCCGGCGCTCCTCCACCGTGCCGGGGGTCAGCAGGTGGTACTTGATGTCCAGCAGCCGGGTCG
>CAXSEX010000361.1:0-5057 GCA_964236415.1 uncultured Acetobacteraceae bacterium
ATCCCACAGCGTGCCGTAGTCCTTGTCGTCGCTCTGCTTGCCGTTCAACTTCCCGAGCACGGCCTCGACGGCGTCTTCCGCGGTCCCGACCTCGTTGCGCATCCATTCCAGCCCTTCGCCGCTGGTCCCCAACAGACGCGCGGTGGCCAGCGCGAAGCCGGCGAGCTCCGCGCGCAGGGCGTCCAGGCTGTCGGCCACCGTTGCCAGGCCCACGACACCGGCCGTCGTCGCCTCCGCGATCCAGGCTTGCAGCCCTTCGGTCGTCGTCACGCATTCGTAAGGGCCGAACGGCGGCTGCGCCGTGGAGTTCGGCAGCGGGGTGTTCGGCGGCGGGGCCGGCCCCTCGGCGCCAAGCTTCGCCACCATGCTGCGGAACCCCTGGGCAAGCAGCCAGGCGACCAGGGTTTCCCGGTGCGGCTCCTTGGCGCGCAGGTCCTCCAGCGGCAGCGGCAGCGGCACGTCGCAGCACAGCTCCACCAGCTTGCGGCTGATCCGCGCCGCATCCGCGTGGGCGAGCAGCATGTCTCGGCGTTTCGAGGGCTTCATGGCCTCCGCCGCGGCGAGCACGCCTTCCACGTCGCCGAACTCCTGGATGAGCTGGGACGCGGTCTTGGGGCCGATGCCGGGCACGCCGGGCACGTTGTCAACGCTGTCGCCCATCAGGGCCTGCACGTCCACGACCTTTTCGGGCGGGACGCCGAACTTCTCCATCACCTCGGCCGGGCCGATGGGCTTCTGCTTGATCGGGTCCTGCATCACCACGCGGTCGCCCACGAGCTGCATCAGGTCCTTGTCCGACGACACGATGGTGACCCGGCCGCCTGCCGCCACCGCGGCGCGGGCGTAGGAAGCGATCAGGTCGTCCGCTTCCCACGTCGCCAGCTCCACGCCCGGCACGCCGAATGCCGCCGTCGCGTCGCGCACCAGGGTGAACTGCGGCACGAGTTCCGGCGGCGGCTCGGGCCGGTGCGCCTTGTATTGGGCATACATGTCGTTGCGGAACGTCGTGCGCCCGGCGTCGAACACGACGGCGATGTGGGTGCCTTCGTGCTTCTCCAGCAGGCGGGCCAGCATGTTGCTGAAGCCGAACACGGCGTTCACCGGCGTGCCGTCCGGCCGCGCCATCGGCGGCAGCGCGTGGAAGGCGCGGAAGATGAACCCCGACCCGTCGATCAGGACCAGGTGCATGGGCGAGGCTTCAGGCCCAGGTTCGGGGAGCGGCGCTTCGGGCATGGGGGCTTCCGGCATGGCGTCAGTGGTCGCTGTCGGTGGCACCCTCGTTCAGCACGAAGATGCGGGAGCACCACGGGCAGAACGTCTGCTGCTCCACGATGCGCAGCCAGACCCGGGGATGGCCGAGCGGCCCGTCGCCGCCGTCGCACGCCACGACTCGGTCATCGACGTGCAGGACCTCGGGCATGCCGACCTCGGGGTGGGGCGTGGGGCTGCCAAAGGGCGAGTCGGGGCCGGGCATCGGGTGATCCTCACTGGTCGGGACAGCGGCAGGATGATACGCCTTGCGCCCGTGACAAACAACGCGACGCGCTGCCTGGCCTTGGTGCTGCTGCTGGCCGGCTGCGGCGGCTTGCCGTCCTACAACACGGCGCTGCCGCCGCTGCCGCCCTCGTTCCTGCAAGCGGACGACACCTTCGCCACGGCGGACGGCGCCCGCCTCCCGGTGCGGACCTGGCTGCCGGCCCCGGCTGCCAGCGGTGGCATCGCGCCGCGCGCCGTGGTGCTGGCGCTGCACGGCTTCAACGACAGCCGGGACGCCTGGGAACTGCCGGGTCCGGCGTTCGCCGCCGCCGGCATCGCGCTGTTCGCGCCGGACCAGCGCGGCTTCGGCGCCGCGCCCGGACGCGGCTTCTGGCCCGGCGAGGCCGTTCTGGTGTCCGACGCCGCCGCCATGCTCCGCATTCTTCACGCGCGCTACCCCGGCGTGCCGGTTTACGCGATGGGGGAGAGCATGGGTGGCGCCGTGCTGATGATGCTGGCCGCCTCCGACCAGGCGCCGCCGGTGGACGGTTGGGTGCTGCTGGCCCCGGCGGTGTGGGGCCGGGCGCAGATGGGGGCGGCGCTCAGCGGCGGGCTTTGGCTCGTGTCGAGCGTGGCGCCGGGCCTGATCGTCACCGGGGCGGAGGTGCCGATCCGCGTGGTGGCCAGCGACAACCGCGACGCGCTGGTGCGCTTGGCGCGCGACCCGCTGACGATCCGCCGCACCCGCTTCGACGCGCTGCGCGGCCTGACGGACCTGATGGACACGGCGCAGGCCGCGGCGCCGCGCCTGCCGGACCGCACCTTGGCGCTGTATGGGGAGCGCGACACGCTGGTGCCGCCCGAGGCCGCCGGCCGCGCCTGGGACGCCATGCCGCCCGGGGTGCGGCGCGGGCTGTATCGCAGCGGCTATCACCTGCTGATGCGCGACCGCGCCCGGGAGGCGGTGATCGGCGACGTGATCGCCTGGATCAACGCGCCGGACGGCTGGCTTCCGTCGGGCGCCGACCTGGCCGCGGCGTCATGGCGCAGCGTGCATCACTGAGGACTTGGCGTGGGGACCGCGCCGGGCTATGAGAGTGTTGCGGGACCCGTAGCTCAGCTGGATAGAGCGTTGCCCTCCGAAGGCAAAGGCCGGACGTTCGAATCGTCTCGGGTCCGCCAATTTCTTAACGTGTTAGCTGATGCAGCACCAAGGCAAAAACTGGCCTAGGTAGCACATAGGTAGCGGTAAGACGGCCAATGCTGCGGCATGTCGCCCAGGCTTTCCGGGCTGTGAAGCCCTGTCGGACGACAGCCGGGCAGTTACGACCACCTATTAATTCGCCAGCCGGTTCGCTACGGCCCGGAATTTAGCCAGCGCCGTTTCCAGTTCGTCTGCGATGGCCGCCGCGATCTCGGCGGGCGGTGGTAGGGTGGAGGGATCAGTTGCGCCCGCTGCCTTCAACCAGGACAGGTTCAAGTCGAACCGTTCCCGTGCGGCCAGCTCGGCATAAGTGTAGCACTTCCATCGCTCCACGGTCGGCGACTCCACCCGGGCGCCGCGGTCGGCGAGGTGGGCCAGGCGCACGAATTCGTCCAGGTTGGCCCGGCGCAGCGGGCGTTCCTTCAACGTGAACCGCTGGTCGGTGCGGAGGTCATAGACCCAGAGCGCCTCCGTCCACGGCGCGGCGCGGCGGGGCCGGCGGTCGAAGAACAGCACGTTGGCCTTTACCCCCTGCCGATAAAAGATGCCGGTCGGCAAGCGCAGCAGGGTGTGGCAATCGAACTCCTGCAACAGGCGGCGGCGGATGCGCTCGCCGGCGCCGGCCTCGAACAGCACGTTGTCGGGCAGCACCACGGCGGCGGTCCCGTCCTCATCCAGCACGGTCATGCAGTGCTGGAGGAAGTTGAGCTGCTTGTTTCCCGTCGTTTCCGGGAAGTCCTGGCGCTCGTAGTCGTCGCGTTCCGCTTCTGCCTCGTCGCCGGTGTAGACGTGGATGGACTGCTTGCGGCCGAAGGGCGGGTTGGTCAGGATCAACGGCCACCGGTCTCCGGGGTCGGCCAGCAGGGCGTCGGCCCGGCGGATCGGGCTGAGGGCGCCGGGCGTGTCGTTGCCCAAGCCGTGCAGGTGCAGGTTCATCGCCGCCAGCCGGGCGACGCCGGGCACGATGTCGTAGCCGGTGAAGCCGTCGCGGCGCATCCGCCGGGCGGTGTCGCGGTCCCGCGCGGCGGGATGGGCGCGCATATGGTCATAGGCGGCCAGCAGGAAACCGCCGGTGCCGCAGGCCGGGTCGCACACGCGCTGTCCGGGCTTGGGGTCCACGACCTCCACCACGGCCTGGATCAGCGGGCGCGGGGTGAAGTACTGCCCGGCGCCCGATTTCACGTCGCTGGCCGTGCGTTCCAGCAGCCCTTCGTAGATGGCGCCCTTCACGTCGTTGCCGTAGCGGGACCAGACCTCCGCGCCGATCAGGCGGACCAGGCGGGTCAGGAAGGCCGGCTCCTCGATGCGGTTGGCGGCGCGGGCGAACACGGCGCCGACCAGGCCCGGCTGGGCGGCCAGGGTTTTCAGCGCCTCCTCATAGGCGCGGGCCAGCGCGTTGCCGGACAGGTCAACGAGGGCGGCCCAGCGGCAGACGGTCGGCACCAGGGAGGGCTGCTCGTCCTCCTCCCGCTCCTCGTCGAGCTTGAGGAACATCAGGTAGGTGACCTGCTCCACGTAGTCCCCGGCGCCGACGCCGGCGTTGTTCAGGACGTGGGCGAGATTCCAGACCTTGGCCGTGAGGGTGGAGGCGGCGGGGTCGGCGGAGGCGTCGGTCATGCGGGGGCCTTGGCTTGTGTCCTGGCGCGGGCGCGGGCGCGGGCGCGGCGGGGCGCGGCGGAGGCGTCGCGCAGGCGGGCGAGCAGGGCGGCGGCGGGTTCGGCGGCGGGGTCCTGCAGCACGAGGCGGCCGGTAAAGGCGGCGTGGAGGATGGATTGGCGGAGTGATACGACGCCCATCGTCCTGGACGCGATCCGTTGGTGTAAATCGGCAGCAGCGGCTACGCAGGTGCGGACCTGAGCCGCAACCTCGTCCTGTTCCGCCCGAGACGGAAGCGGAATCAACGTCTTGCGAACGTCACCTTGATTGATGCTGGCCTGGTTTACGGCCCATTTGGCATCTGCAATTAAATTTGCGCGCCCAGCCTTCGATTGTAGGTACGCCAAGACGTAGGCGCTACTGACGTGCTTTGAGAAGCGTATGCGCATCATGTTTGATTCGAACAGCGCGTCAGCAAGTTCCGGTGAGATGAGCAAGCTCTTGCCGAGGTGCGTAAGGCTGTTCACGCGATTGATGACGAGATCGCCTTCTTGCAAGGCGAATGTCTTGCAGGTGTCTAGGTCGCAGTTGACCTTCCGCAAATCATCCAGCTTGCGTGCCCATCCGTCCTGAAAATCGTCAATACGGACAATCGGAACGCCAACACCGTATGCGGTCTGTGGAAGATACAAGCCATTCTGAGGGCCATCGGTAATCAGCCCATCCAGGCAAGCCCACACCCACCCGTCCGGCAGTAGGGGAAGGCTTTCCGTATCCGGTA